>DATNQP010000123.1:0-2359 GCA_036703965.1 Leptolyngbyaceae cyanobacterium | reverse complement strand
AGTAATCTAAAGCATTGGCGATTTTTTCAAAAACAATAATATCAGTATCAATATAAAGAAACTTATCCAAAGGTCCAAACCAAGCTACTAGCTTTCGCATTTTATTGGGAAGAGCTAGAAAATCTTTATCAAAAATTTCCGCAATTTTTTTAGTAAAGTGGTTGAGAAAGTCTAAATCGGGAAATAATTGAACATTGTGGAGGCGACTCAGCGTTGCGGCTATCTCTTGATGGTTGTCATCAAAGGGAATTAGAAAAACTAATACTTCAGTATCGTAAGAACGAATGCTATTGAGGAGTGCGATCGCATTCTCAGCCACTCGGTCATTACCAACAATATATATGCCTCGATTCATCTCAATCTCCTTAAGGGGATAATTTCAATTTTTTCAGAATTCGAGTAGTCAGACTCGGAGACTGATTGTAAGACTTTGGCTTAGTTTTAAACTGGGGTCGCTTTTCAGGTTCATGAAGATAGCGATAATCCAAGAAGATATCCCGGTAAGGAAACTCAATATTTTCTCCAGCACAAAGGTTCCTAAAATGTCTAGAGGATATACCAATGTAATGAAGATAAGTCAGGCGTTGTCCTCGGTCATACAAAACATTTTCTTGAAGCTCAAAATGCCGGGACGTTACTGAACATCCTGTTCTTTCACTAGCAGGTAAATGCAATGATAAATTATAAACTGGGATATTAGACCGCATTACCATATAGTTGAGAACCGATTGATTGGGAGCGCCCATATACAAAACCTCAGCTTCTCCTGTCTCCAATTGAGAAACTAGCGACTCCCGTTGCTCTGGAGGTAATAATCCCCGTTTTGAGGCGTAAAAGCCTGCACAGAAAATTTCAGACTTCAGGCGCCTTTCGTCAAAAACTTCTAGTAACTTAGGAGAGTCTTGATTGTAAATGTGAGAAATATCTTTGTACTGGAAGTCGTAAACAACAAAATCATTTTCATTTAAGGAATTGAAGATACGGTCTAGGGAGTTGAGAACTAAAACATCCGCGTCGAAATAGGCAAATCTCTCAAAGGGACTTGCTGGATCGAAAGCACAATAGCGTCGATTCATGCCTAGGCGTTTGACACCAACTATGCCCTTTTCTTGCCAATCGCGTAGGGCATAGGGGTGTGCTTTCCATACCTGAGCCGAAAAATCCTCCCAACGACCAAAGAGAGCTTTATCGTCCAGAAGTTCTACATTTTTTCGGGAGTTGACTTCTGCACGCACCTTGTCGATCTGATCGTCGTAGGCAATAACACATACAGGCACGTCGGGTCCTGCGTTTACCTCTATGCTGTTGAGCAGCGCCACGAGTTGATCGTAAACAGCATCGTTCGCCAGCGTATAAATCCCATCTGTCATCTGATTTACCCCAGCTTTTCCACTAAATTAGATAAGAAGTTGAGCAGATTCAATTCGTGAAGAATCACCTGACGTGCTTCTGCGATCGCGGCTTTTGCCTCATGCCAAGCATCAGGAGACGCAGTCACTTCGTTGATATAGGCTATGCCTTTTTCATCTAGGCTTGGTAGCCTGAGAAAACTTCCTGGCGGCAAGAGTTTATCAGCCGCAGGTCCACCATAGTAGATTGGTAAACACCACGCCAGTAGAGAATCCCAGAGCTTTTCGCTCACATACCAATCGTTCTGGGCATAATTCTCGATTGCCAGGTTGTAGTAGTAGGGAGCCATAGCATTCCACTTATTGCCGACCATTCCGTATCCACCGGCCCAGTCTGGTAAATCGCGCCCGTACAGGTCAAAGTCTAGTCCACTTTGGCATACGAGCCTCAAAAATGCCAAACGATTACGATGCTCAGGCGTGCGATCGATACCAGAAGTAATCCAGCAGCACAAGCGCTCCTTTTCTAGCGGTCCCATCTCATTTAACTCCCGGAAGGAATTGGAATGGTACCAGATGGCGGGCATGTAGTCGGGAATGGGGGCGAAGTCATCTGGACCAGAGACATACCCGCAGTAAACCTCAGCTTGCTGATATTCAGCAATTCTGTTTTCTTGCATTTTTTCAAAGGGTGGCTCTCGTACCAAAGAAATAATCCGTTCTTTGGGAACGCCTCGCAGCTTCGTCTGCATGTCTGGTTCATTGCGCTTTTGCTGTTTTTGAAAGCGACTCAAGAACCCCCCCTTCTGCTGTTGGGGTCTTAATTCAGGAAACTCAGCAAAATTGTATAGCAGTAAAAAGTCTGGGTTGGTCGCTGGTGCCAGCATTTGCATATTGCGCCAAACCCCAAAAGGCTGTGGAGTTTGTTGCCATAGCCAATCACTTTTTGTCAAACCGGAGTATCCGGAAACCATCCCTACAATTTTTCTACCCATATCACAGCTAACCTT
>DATNQP010000122.1:0-2253 GCA_036703965.1 Leptolyngbyaceae cyanobacterium | reverse complement strand
GTAGTCACAGTGGATATCGGTGATGTTACTGTCTCCGATAGTGTTGCCCTTGCCCAAGTTCTCAAAAATGACCAACCCTCAAGGATAAAATTCCAATTCCTCAAGGAATCTGGGGCATGGAAGTTAGACCTTCAGCCACTGCTCCAAGTCTCCAACTTAGCATTTAAAGAATTGGCAACCCTGGCAGAAATTGAGGAAAATGAGTTTATATTCCGGCTGCTGGAGTCAGTTGAGGGTCGTCAACCGACTGAACAAATATGGCAACCCGTGTTTCCCAGCGCAACGATGTGTGAGTGATGGGACACAATTGATGTCAGCTTATCCCTCGCGGGTCGAGAGCGTCGCGGAGACCGTCGCCTAAGAGATTAAACGCTAGGACGATTATTGTAATCATCAGACCAGGAAAGATCATAGTCCAGGGCGACGAGAGAGAATAACCGTTTTTAAAAGCATCAGAAAGCATGGTTCCCAACTCTGGAGTAGGTGGCTTTGCTCCCAAACCTAAGAAGCCCAAACCCGCCGCCTCTAAAGTAGCCGTTCCAATCGATAAAGTCGCCTGTACCACCAGTGGCGCGAGGCTTGCCGGTAAGATGTGGCGGAAAATGATTCGCGCTGGTGTCGCACCAAACGCTCTCACCGTTTGAACAAACTCTTGTTCTCTGAGGGATAGCACCATGCTTCGGGTTAGCCGGATGAAAATTGGGATTTGCACAATTCCCACAGCGATCATGACGCTTGTTAAGCTAGGACCTGTCACTGTAACAACTGCGATCGCTAAAAGAATTGAAGGAAACGCCAAGAGAATATCAGTTACCCAGCCAATTAGCGTTTCCAGCCATCCTCGGAAGTAGCCAGCAACTAACCCTAATAGCACACCGACTACTAGCCCCAAGCCTACCGAAACTAAGCCTACAAACAGGGAGGTACGCAACCCGTACCATACCAGCACTAGTACATCTCGCCCCAGACCTTCAGTGCCAAACCAATGCTCTAAGCTTGGCGGTTTTAGCCGCATCAGGTAGCTTCGGTCTGTGAAGGGGTCATAAGGACGCAACACTGGAGCTAAAAGCGCCAAAATTACAATTGCGATTGTCAGGAAAAAACCAATCTTCCCTGAAGTTGACTTTAAAAACTTCTGAATAACAATCCAAGCATTGGCTACTTTGGTATTTACAACAATATTCATCTGATTTTAATGGTATCATCGCTAAATCACAAATGAAATCAATTTATTGAAGAAATTAAATACAAATTTATCATGACAAATCTCATGTAATTTATTTGTAATAGTGTATTCAGTGTATGTGGCGCTTTGTCGCTGGCACTTACATTAATTCCGTTGATGCTTTCACGCAGAACAACACTTATGAAATAACTGTTGTGCCTGTTCCCGAACCGACTGCAACATTAGGGTTACTGGCATTCGGTATATGTATGGTAATTTCGCGTCGAAAACGGTGCTTTTGATAACTTCATTATTGCTTGTCATTGATATTGAATTCTAGGGTCTAAAAAAGCGTAAGAGATGTCAACGAGGAGGTTAATCAGCACAAAAGCGATCGCAATGAAAACCACTCCTCCCTGCACTACCGGATAATCCCGCGAAAGTATTCCTTCGTAAATCCACGAGCCAATACCAGGCCAGGAGAAGATAGTTTCTGTCAGGATTGCCCCGCCTAAAAGCGCCCCAAACTGCAAGCCAATGATGGTCACTACTGGCAACAAGGCATTTTTCAGGGCATGCTTAAAAATCACCCAGCGCTCCAAAACTCCCTTTGCCCTTGCGGTACGGATATAATCTTGCGATAGCACTTCCAGCATGGCGCTGCGGGTAATCCGGGCAATAATTGCCAAGGGAATCGTGCTAAGGGTCACTGCTGGCAGAATCAAGTGAGCCAGCACATCCTTTAGCGCCTTCATATCCAACCTGAGTAAAGCATCGAGCAAGTAAAAGTTAGTGATAGGTTTAAAAGCAAGCCCAGCATTAACACTAATTCGTCCATTCGGTGGAAGCCAGTTTAGGTTGACGGCGAACAGGTAGATTAACAGTAACCCCAGCCAGTACACTGGCATTGAAACTCCGAGCAACGAGCTGCTCATCGTCAGGTTATCGACTGGGCTATTCTTGCGAACCGCTGCTAAGACTCCAGCCGGAATTCCCAGAAGTATGGCAATCAACATCGCCGCAACCGATAGCTCAAAGGTAGCAGGCCAGCGGGTTTTAATCTCATCTGCAATTGGAACGCCGCTGAT
>DATNQP010000121.1:0-5464 GCA_036703965.1 Leptolyngbyaceae cyanobacterium | reverse complement strand
AATTGCTGGAGGGAAGTCGTTTTCATCGATCACCCGCTGGACAATAGCTGGCATACGCTGAAGAAGTGTCAAGTGGGCGAAAGAGCCTTCCTCCGACATCATCAGGGGTGGAGGGATGGGGATTCGAGGCTGCTGAAATTGAGTTACCGGAAAATTTTCCTGTGGCACGACGGGCTTATTAGTTTCGACTGTCGAGTTTGATTCTACAAAGAATCATGCAGTTGAGAACTACTGATACTATAGACGAACACGTTAAAGTGCATAGCACTAATGGAAAAGGCGACGTTTGGCGCTGGCTGTTTTTGGGGCGTGGAGGCAGCGTTTCGCAAGGTAGAGGGAGTAGTCTCGACCTCAGTCGGATACATGGGAGGACATTTTCCTAACCCCTGCTATCTTGATGTGTTATCGAGGATAACGGGTCACGCTGAAGTCGTGCAGGTGGAGTATGACCCACAGAAAGTGAATTATGATGACTTACTGGCAGTGTTTTGGGATATCCATGACCCGACGACACTAAACCGCCAAGGACCAGACAGAGGGGAACAGTACAGGTCTGTTATCTTTTTCCACAATGCCCAGCAGGAAGAAGCGGCGAAGCGGTCAAAGGAAAAGCTTCAAATGTCCGGCAGATTTGACAAGGATATCGTGACGGAGATTAAACCGGCTAGCGAATATTACTTAGCGACAGAAGAGCATCAGCAGTATTTTGAGAAGAAGGAACGACACTGATTGAGTGCAGATGAAAAGCGATCGCTTTTCCCTGGTCAACTCTTTCTTATGCGATCGCCCTCTCTTGCAGGTTGATTAGACGTCTTGCAAAAGTGGTGATACCGGATTTGTAACCGCAGATGAACACGAGCTTTACACAGATGGATTTGATAGTGTTGATCGACTTCTGCAATAGATTTATTGTTGCAAAGCTACTCTAGGCTTTGGTAGCTGTACCAATTCTGGTCAGCAACATCTTTTGCTGGGGTAACTTTATTGCAGCCGGAAAGCTTCCGATTGGGCTGTAGAATTGGAATCTGAATAATAAACTCTGTTCCCTGTCCAGGTGCTGAGACACACCGTAATTGCCCACCGTGTTTCGCTACTATAATTTGGTAGCTAATGGACAACC
Source organism: Leptolyngbyaceae cyanobacterium (assembly GCA_036703965.1). Classification (GTDB taxonomy): domain Bacteria; phylum Cyanobacteriota; class Cyanobacteriia; order Cyanobacteriales; family Coleofasciculaceae; genus DATNQP01. Next base: position 4,344 of record DATNQP010000121.1, on the reverse strand, counting down.
CAAGGCCAGTCCCCTGACCCACTGGTTTTGTCGTAAAGAAGGGGTCAAAAAGTAAAAGCCGCACCCGCTCTGTCATCCCCGGTCCGTTGTCGATAATCCGAATAAGCACGCTCTTGGAGCCTTGAGCTAATTCTGAACTCTCTACAACTTCGGTGTAAATCTGGATACAAGGCGAGGCATCAGGAGTCAACTTCTCAGTTTCTACTAGCTCACTGCTCACTCTCTTCGACTCTAGAGCGTCAATGGCATTGGCTAGGATATTCATAAACACTTGGTTGAGCTGCCCAGGATAACACTCTACAGGTGGTAGGGTACCGTACTTTTTAATCACTTGAATTGCAGGGCGTTCTGGTTTCTCCTTAAGCCGATGTTGCAAAATTAGCAGAGTGGTATCGAGACCTTCGTGGATGTTGACTCGCTTCATTTCCGCCTCATCCAGCCGCGAGAAAGTCCGCAGAGAGCCAACAATATCGCGGATACGTTCGGCTCCCACTTTCATCGATGCCAGCAGTTTGGGCAAATCGTTGATCAGGAAGTTCAAGTCAATGGCAGCTATATACTCCTGAATGGCTGGCACTGGAACTGGATAGTACTGCTGGTAGAGGTTAAGAAGCTCTAGTAGGTCTTCGATATACTCCCTAGCTGGGGGAATATTTCCATAGACAAAACTTACTGGATTATTAATTTCGTGGGCAATGCCTGCGACCATTAAGCCTAAGCTAGACATTTTTTCGCTCTGCACGAGCTGGGTTTGGGCTTGCTTTAGCTGATGTAGAGCCTGTTTGAGTTCGGTGATGTCAGTGGCTACACCAATCAACCCAGTCACTTGATCATTTTTGTCTCGTACCGGCGTTGCTCGGTTTTGGTACACCGAATCACCTACTCTGACAGTCCACGCTTTGTCGGCACCCTCAAGGACATCGTGAAGATTTTCCAAAATCTTCAGTTGGTGGCGATACAGGTCCAAGTCTGAGTGTTCAACAACTTCACCCGGTTGATGTCCCAAACGCTCTAGTCCATTGCCCTCTAAAAGCGTGAGCGTACCTTTACTATCCGTGGCATAAAGAATAATCGGCGCTTTTGTAACAACTGTATGCAAGCGTGTCTCACTTTCCTGTAGTGCTGACTCTGCAAACTGGCGCTCCGTGATTTCAGCTTGCAACACTTCATTGGCTCTGGCTAGCTCTTTCGTCCGTTCCTCAACTCGTTGTTCTAACTCTTCATTCGCTTTGCGTAGTGCATCCTCCGCCTCCTTACGCAGGGTGATGTCCTGCACCAGGGAAGCGACTCCAATCACAGTGCCGTTTGGCTCAATAAGAGGGATGTTGTGCCACTCACAAAATAGTCTTCTGCCATCTTGCGTATAGTGTTCGTTAGTAGTGCAGCTTCCACCCTGACACGTCAAAAGGGTTTGCCAAAGTTGGTTGAACTGCTCTTTTGCACATTCAGGCATCATTAGTTCAGTGGCATGATGCCTAATCGCTTCCGACTTGTCATACCCAAAAATCCTCTCAGCAGCAGGGTTCCAATCGCTCACTTCACCATCCAGGTTCCATTCAATCACTGCCAGTGGTGTTTGCTGCACCAGTAGCGATAACCTTTGTTGTGATTTCTTTAGCGCTTCCACGGTTTGCTTATGTTCCGCAATTTCCTTTTCCAGGGCGAGGTTAGCGGCTTCCAACTGGACTGGACTGGACAATGCCAGCGCCTGTGGGATTAATGGCACCAGTTCTGAAACTGTATAGAGGGAGACTATAGCAGTCAGGGCTTTCATCAAACCCGATAACCAATAATCTGGGTGCCATAGTGTCCAGATTTCCAGCCAGTGGGCAGTGCCACAGGACAAAATAAAAGCACTAAATAGAAGGAAAATCCCCTGGAATGGCACATCGCGACGCCGACGAACAAAATAAATCAGCAGCAGAGGAATCGAGTAATAGGATAAGCCAATCAGGAAGTCTGACCCCGTATGCAGCCATACCAGTTCAGGCTTCCAGAGGTAGCAATACCCATGAGCCATAAAATTTCCGGAGAAAAAATCTTTTAGATGATTCGTCATATGCTTTAAAACCTAACTTTATGAATTAGCTCTAAAGGTTTTTTATATTTTATTTTGTTACATAAATTCAAGATTTATACTTCGCTTTTATGGTAATGCTATCAAGTTATTATGATAAAAGTATCAAAATAGACAGTTGCAACGGTTTTTGACTCAGTTAGGGCGATCGCAAAACAGAGTAAACCAGAGCAACGCACTTCAGTAGGTTTACTTTAGTTGTACAAGGCGTCGGATTATCACATGAAGGCTCAGTCAGCTTCTAACTGAGCCTACGGTAGGCGTAAACCTCCTTGATATTAGTGTTGAAATACTTGCCATGAGATGGAGCATTCATCAAGTCTGTATAAACTGTAATGGGAACATCTAAATATTGGTAAACCTCTCCCCGCTGAAACTCAATTTCAAGAACTTGATTTAAAGAATCATAGCCCACACTACGGAGATAGTTAGACTCGACCTTTATCCGTTTTGATGCGGAATCTTGAAGCATAATTTCTCTGGCTTCTTTGACCGCTTCTGGCTTAACAGGCAGACCCAGAAATTTTTCTGCGTAATCTATAAACTGGTCACTGTGATACATGTAGAACTTAAAATCTTCTACCCCTACCTCAGATAAAATCTCTTGAATCAAATCGGGTCTCGGTTCAACTGTTTCTCCTTCATACTTCAGCCACCAATCTTCTTTGTCATCATCGGTGACAAAGATTATAGGCTTTTGCTGAATTCTGGCGTAATCAATCAACTGAAACCAAATAACAACATCTCCATAACTTTTAGGAACAGGTTTCTTAGCATCCTTATATCCTGGAGGCTTTTTATAGCTAAATCGCTTCTCAGCTTTTTGATAAATACTTTCCAGTTCTTCTTCTGAGTAAGGTTTGCCAACTTTCCCCTCTAATAAATCACTCAGTACTTCTCGAAGGTCATCAGCTTCACGATAATTAGGATGACTCATCCGGATTTGATTAAGGTTCGTTTTGATTTCTTCTATTGCTTTATCAACATCCTCGACAATTTGCTGAGTGTTGATATAGGGATGTCGTTTGTAGTCTTTGAAGAGTTCGCTTCTTAATGCGTAGAAATGTTTGTTCAAAATTAATTCAATATCTTCATAAGCCGTAAATTGATCGGAGATAACATATAAGCGATTCTTTTGGTATTCATAAGCAACTTGATGGGGTATCCAAATTCGCTCGTTCAGCTTATTGAGAATTTCAAAGAATCTCTCTCGCGTTTCTGGTGTGTAACTATAAATATGAAGTAAAACATTGGCGTCAAAGGAAAAAATACATTTCTTCCAGATTTGGGCAAATTCTTCCGAGGTAGGTTTATAATACCCACGAAATAAATCTCGCATAGCCAGTTTCTAGATTCACGCTTGTTTATATGGTAAAGAGATTTAGGGCGTATGCGGGAGTTGAGCCTAACGGTGGAAATAAAATTAACTCGTTACTCCTTGGAGAGTCGCTAGCGCTAACGAGAGCTTGGGGATTAGTATACTAAAGGCTCTAGAAGGCTTACCCAATCGTAGAAACGCGATTAATCGGGGAGTAACCCAATGCAAGTCACCCCAACATGGTAGGGGCGCACCTCAAGCCCTTCGTGTCAACTTAAGTCAGCTTGGCGGTTGAAACCGCTGCTATACAGACGAAATCCGCCTACGCGGGTTACAAAATCCTTGATTTTTCGTTAGCAAAAATACCTGGCGATTGGAAATCGCAGCTACACAAACGTTCGCGAAGCGTTCCCGAAGGGTAGGCCGCCTGCGCGGACTATCTTAAAACCCTTGCCTTGCGGGTTTAGTTTGTATAGCCCCAGACTTCTCTAGTCTGTGGGCAATTTGCAACTTTGGAATTCTTTATTCTCTGTGTTCTCTGCGCCTAGAATGATTCGTTATTGTTCACAAATCAAATAAGACTGCTATATACCCGGATGAATGAAGTGATTTTTGGACACCTCTTCAGTGCATTGTCTGGAGTCTCTAGGACTGCTTGATACTGATATGCTGAGGCTGAGCTTTGACTCGTTCTAGCCAAGCCTGTATTGCAGGAAACCTGGTCAAATCAAATCCCCCTTCATCAGCCACATGGGTATAAGCAAATAACCCAATGTCAGCAATGGTGTAACGCTCAGCCACAAAAAACTTATGATTTGTTAAGTGTGTTTCCATGACAGTAAGGGCAGCATAACCGGGTTCGCGTTTTTGGTTGATGGCATCCCGATACTCCTGTGCCTTACCCAGTTCTGAAATCCAAAACCTGGAAGTAGCGATATAAGGCTCATGG
>DATNQP010000120.1:0-24334 GCA_036703965.1 Leptolyngbyaceae cyanobacterium | reverse complement strand
GATTACACCCAACATCAGTAAGCCGAAGCCAGTGTAAACCAGTGGAATGCCTGGGTCAGCTTTGATTTGTAACCCAGTACTGCCGATAACATCCACAATTTTCAGGGTAATGCCATTAACCTCTGTCGCCATCCCAGAGCGGACAGTAGAAACGAGCTTACCCGCCGCATCATACACTAGTAGCGTTCCTTGCAAGTCTCTCGCTAGTAGCGAAACCCCTTCACTCAAATCCGGTTTAGTGGGTATCCAGGTTCCCCAAATACGACCTTTGCCCCCAGTATCTAGCTGCGCCATCGGAATTTGGAAAATTGGGCTTTTGTTCAAGCGCACCTGAACGGCAGCAATTCCCCAGTCAGTCTGATAGAACGTCACCCCCCGGTAGCGAAGCGGCTTATTGACATAAATGGTCTGTTGGTCAACTGCCTGTCCTTGCTGATCCAAGACAGACAAGTCAGAGTAAAACTGGTTAATTCCTCCTTGGGGTGTGTAGTCAATCCAGAAGCGATTCACCCGTACTGACCAACCCTTAAGAACTTTTGGTGCAGCCAGAGGGCCAGCATCCACGATATTTTTCACTTGGAATGTATTGCCACTGGGAACCATTTCCTGGGCAATAAAACCTGTCATCGCCCCCAAAATTGCCCCCACCAGGATAATTAGCATACTGGCATGAACGACGATTGGACCAATACGCCCAACAATTCCCTTACGGGCGTAAAGAGTATCGCCTTCTTGAAAGACCTTATAACGTCGCTTTTCCAGCAGTTGGGAAACAGCATTCAGGGAACCCGTTTCAAGTTGGGCGCTGAGGGCGAGTTTCTGAAACTGGCGGGGTTCTTCGTAGAACTTCCAGCGACGGGCAGCTTTGAGGGCGGGAAACTGACGGGTAAAGGTACAGGCGGTTAAACTACTGCCAAATAGGATAAGTAGAGACAAAAACCACCAAGTACGATATACGTGGTCTAACCCCAGAGTCAAAAGAACTTTCCAGGTCAGGAAACCAAAGAGGGCTGGGTGTTCTGGATAGTTGGATTGGTAATATGCCAGGGATTGACCTTGTTCTATTACAGTGCCAGAAATACTGAAAAATGCGATCGCCAATAGTAAGACAATCGCTAAGCGCAAGTTGGCTAGCACTGGCAACAGCTGACGCCGGAATAGACTTCCAATATTGAATAAAGATGAATCTTCTATAGTCATTTGATTTAAAAAATCCCACCAGGAATCCGAGACAGCAGCGAAAAGACGCCAAAGCCCACCAAGAGAGCACCACTAACTGGTGTAATCCAACCCGACCACTGACGCAACTCCAGTAATTTCTTAATAGACGCCGTAAACGTACCTGCCAAAATCAACGGTGCGACGTAACCCGCTGTATAGGATAGGAGCAAAGCACCACCTAAGATCAAATCTTGTGTTGTCGCCACCCAAGCGAGTAGCGTTGCCAATACTGGTGTACTGCAAGGCGATGCTACCACACCAAAGGTCAAGCCAATCAGATAAGAGCGCACTCCCTCTGGTAAATCTTTAGAAATCCACTCCATACCGCCCAAAGAAGGCAACTGTAGGGGCAAGGCTTCCAGTAAGTTCAGCCCCATAATAATGGCAATCAAGCTGACGACAATCGGCAAACCAACTCCCACTTGACCATAGACTCTCCCCACAGACGCCGCTAGAATTCCTAACCCAGCTAACGTAGTTGCCAACCCTAGCGCAAACCAAGTGGACTGGGTAGCAGCTTGGAGACGTCCTTTTGTTTCATAGCCTCCAATGTAGCCAATGGTGATGGGTAGCATGGAAAGCATGCAAGGCGTCAGGCTAGTCAGTAACCCAGCCGCAAAGATGATGCCAATGCTAAGCCAGCTGAGGTGCGTCAGCTGTGTTGAGACGAGGGAATCGGCAAATTGTTCTAGTTCGTACAGTCGGGTAGAGAGTGTTTCGATCATGCTGTAGCTGGCTTGTGAAATGCCCATTATGCTTGAATTCTAGCTTACAGAGGGGTTGAAGGCAGGCGATTCCTCTTGGGGTTGAGTACTATTGTTCTACATCCTGCTTTTCAACATGATCCAGAACCCAAGCACAACAAATTGTTTCAAGCTCCCTTCGAGAGTTCTACTATCTTTAAAATGGTGGCGATTGGAACGCTACACTTAGCCACCCCAGAACCATTGAGCCATTCGACATCAAGGTGTATCTATGAGCAACGAGCGTAGTGAAGTCTTAGCGGCGAACGAAGCTTTTTATCGAGCTTTCGAGAAAAAAGACATTGAAGCGATGAGTGTCGTCTGGTCGCAGGGTACTGGTAGTCTTTGTATTCACCCCGGACGCAATGTTTTGCGAGGCTGGAAGGAGATACGTTACTCCTGGGAACAGATATTTAAAAATACTAAATACATTGAGATTGACACAGAAATTATTTCGACAGAGGTTCGCGACAGTATTGCCTACGTCATTCTGATTGAGAAATTGCTCCAAGTCAGCGGCGGCAGAAGCGTCCAGGCACAGTCGATGGCAACGAATATTTTTGAGCGTATGGCATCTTCGTGGTACTTAGTTCATCATCACGGTAGTCCGATCATGCGTTAATAAAAATCCTTAAAAACTAGCTTTACTTGTGTAACTTTACTTGATTGGCTCAGGCAATTGAATGGCTAGCTGCTTTTTGAAAAAATGCCAAAAACTCAATAATTGTATTCGGGATCGCATTTCCACTTAAGACTAACTCTCCCATTAGACAGAGTAGTAGCTCAAGTATCACAATCCATTAGTAAGAGGAGAAGAGAAGTCTTACTTTTTAGGATGAGGTGAGGATATTAGAAGTTTTGAAACAGTAGGAATACTCTCACAAGACTTGGAGTATCTATCTGTTGAGAGGATATCTCTCAACATTTAATGAGTCAGCCCTCTCAAAGGAGAATAGATTATGAAAGTTGGATTAGAGATTGCCTATCGAGGTTTAGACAAAACTGATGGGATTGAGGCATTAGTTCACGAAAAGGTCGCCAAACTTGAGAGAGTTTGCAATCACATCAGTAGCTGCCATATCGCGATCGAAAAGATTCACGATCGACCCAGCCACGGCTCTCCCTACCGTGTCCGGATTGATATGACTGTGCCACCCGGTCATGAACTGGTGGCTGATAGCAATCCGTCAGAACGCAATCAGTACGTTGAGCTAGATACAGTTATCCGAGACGCCTTCAGTATGGCTGAGCGTCAAGTCAAAGAACTTAGCAGGCGGCAGCGTGAGAGTGATCAAGCGCAGAGTAATGATTCAGCACAGGACACAATGGCACTGGTCACCAAGCTATTTCCCGAGCAGGAGTATGGTTTTCTCAAGACCTTAGATGGACAGGACGTTTACTTCCACCGCAACAGCGTACTCCACGACGACTTCGAGCGCCTAGAAATTGGCACTGGCGTGCGATTTTTTGCACACGAGGACGAGCAAGGTCTACGGGCAAGCACCGTGCAAATTGTCGATAAACCAGGTGCCAGTGCTGGTAAGGCGGCTCAAACCCTCATCGAACCCCCATTAGGCTGGGAGTAATAGAAGTTTATTAAAACCGCCGAGAAAACCCCATCCCAAGAGTGGGTGGGGCTGTTGACAGGCTAGACTGGGGGAGAGCCAGATCGGCAGGTAAAGCAGATAACGAATCATTAAGGGCTATCCTGATCTGTGTCGTCTTGCTCAGATGTTGGCTTATTCATCTCGTTTTTGAAGCCTCTAAGGGTTTTCCCTAAGGCACTGCCCATTTCCGGAATCTTCTTAGGACCGAAAATCACAATCGCTGCGATCGCAATAATTCCCACTTCAGGCCATCCTAAACCAAACATACAAATCTCCTGTAAACCATCCTTGATCAACTATAGGAGACTACTCAGTTCCAGGAAGATGCTCTCTTGTAATTGGCAATCTCCAGCAATCGCTAAGTTCATGAGCGAGCCAGTGGAGTTCCAGTTCAGTTAAGGGATAAAGCTGCCTCCTTGCCACAATATCCTTATAGCAATTCCCCTTGATATTGCATTAAATTTTGGGTAGGGGCGCACAGCTGTGCGTCCCTACTGAAGTTTGCATTTAGTGGAGTCATATAAAGAATTGGTATTAGTACCTCGCGATCGCCTAATACTTGAGTCACATTGAACTTTCCCCCCCGCGTTCATCTATTCTTGATCAAACAACGGCTTTATTTTTGAAATCTGGAAATTTTAAGAAATGTTAGAAATCTCAAAACCTTCCCTCCGAGAACAACAACACCCTTTGATTCACCAGTTAGCTGACTGTATTGAGGCAACTTGGCATCGCTACCTCAACCTCTCGCCTTACGAGTTGCCAGCTGACTTGGGCTATGTAGAAGGACGGCTGGAGGGAGAAAAACTCACTATTGAAAATCGCTGTTACCAGACGCCCCAGTTTCGGAAAATGCATCTGGAACTAGCAAAAGTAGGTAATATGCTCGATATTCTGCATTGCGTTATGTTTCCGCGCCTAGAATACGATTTGCCGATGTTTGGCTGTGATTTGGTGGGAGGACGGGGACAAATTAGTGCTGCGATCGCTGACCTTTCTCCTGTCAACCCTGAGCGTATCTTATCGGACACCTATCGCCATCCCTTACAAGCACTACCAACGCCTGAGTTTTCTCTACCCCGCGATCTTCCAGATTGGGCAGACATTTTTTCAGAATTTTGCGTGTTTATCCGACCGAGTAGTCTACAGGAAGAAACGCAGTTCCTCTCGCGGGTGGAGGAGTTTCTCCAGATTCACTGTACCCACGCCGCTAATGCCTTACCTGTGTCTGTTGAACAACAAGCAGAAATTCTTGCAGGTCAGCACTACTACTGCACCAAGCAGCAGCAGAACGACAAAACCCGGCGAGTGTTGGAAAAAGCCTTTGGCGCTGACTGGGCAGAACATTACATGACATCGGTGCTATTTGACATACCGACGTCTTAGTAACACCTAATACTTTATTTCCTTAGCCGAGATTACTGCTGATTTTGGCGGAAAAACTCATTATTTTACCTCTTATGAAGGATGAGTGGCAGCCAAATATGTCCTGAATAATTTATCTTAAAAGTTATGGGGCAGAAACCACGCACAGAAGATCAGCTATTCTCAAAACTGCTAACGCGTTGGGCGATCGCACTTGCTGTCGCCGGTAGCCTTGCTACCGCAGTTACTGCCTTCTACACGGGAGTGACCGCACGCTACAGCCTCGACAACATCGAAAGTCAGCGCCCAACCCAGCCGCTCTCCTCGGGCGGTGGGACGCCAGCAGTCCGAAGCATTACTGCCTTAGGACGCCTGGAACCCAGAGGAGAAGTAAGAAAACTGTCTGCTGCAACCTCGATTCAAGGAGCAAAGGTTGATCAGCTACTGGTCGAGCAAGGAGATCAAGTTCGTGCCGATCAAGTGGTTGCTGTGCTAGATACCCGCGCGCGCCTGCAAGCTGCCTTAGAGCGTGCGCAAAAACAAGTCAAAGTTGCCCAAGCCAATCTTGAAAGAGTCAGAGCGGGTGCAAAAGCTGGGACAATCGCTGCTCAAGCAGCAAAGATCCAGCGCATCGAGGCGGAGTTGAAGGGAGAGAAAGAAGCCCAACAAACAAAAATTAACCGTTTAAATACTCAGCTGCAAGAGACAGGGCAAGCTCAAGCAGCCACACTTCAAGCTCAAGGCTCGACAATTAGGAGATTAGAGGCAGAGTTACGCAATGTCCAAGAAGATTTTGAACGCTATCAGCAGTTAAAGCAAGATGGTGCGATTTCCCCATCAGAATTGGAAAGCCGAAGATTGAGGGTTGAGACGGCTATCGAGCGGCTCAGTGAAGCACAAGCTAACCTCAGTCAAGCACAAGCTAACCGAAACCAGACATTAGCAAACCTGAGAGAAGAACTCACAGAAGCCGAAGTAACCCGCGATAAAACTTTAGCCGTCCTGGAAGCGCAAATTAACGAGGCAAAAGCCACCCAGGAGGAGATTAAAGAAGTTCGCCCGGTCGATATTCAACAAGCTGAAAGTGAGGTTGACAGTGCCCTGGCAGCAGTCGGGCAAGCCCAAGCAGACTTGGAATCAGCTTACGTGCGTGCACCAGTGGGTGGTCGTATTTTAAAAATTAACGCCCGTGCTGGAGAAACTATTGATGACAAGCAAGGAATTGCCGAACTGGGGCAAACTACTGAGATGATTGTAGTCGCAGAAGTCTATGAAAGCGACATTCGCAAAGTGCGGCTGGGTCAGCGAGTCACCATTACCAGCGAAGGCAAGGCGTTTGAAGGTGAACTTCGGGGTACTGTCAGTCAAGTCGGGCTGCAAATTGGCAAAAAAGATATTCTGAATACTGACCCTGCTGCCGATGTCGATTCTAGAGTGGTAGAGGTAAACATTCGTCTTAATCAAGAAGACGGCAACCGCGTTGCTGGTTTAACCTACTCAAAAGTTATGGTAGAAATCTTGCTATAGCTAAGGGCAAAGGAATTAAACAAGAAATCGAAAAGAGGAGGTTTACGACATTCTTGTGAGAGGAGAGACAAGTCAGTTAAACCCGTCCCTACAGGAGTCACAATGAGAATCCCTACTGAATTCTAACTTCTCAATCAAATACCTGTGTAGGCAAACGAGATAATGGAAAGCTTATGAAAATACCTTTAGCCTGGTTACAACTTAGCCGTGAAAAAATGCGGTTACTTGTGGCGCTTGCAGGAATTGGCTTTGCTGATATTTTGATGTTCATGCAACTGGGTTTTCGGGATGCCCTTTTTGATAGTGCAGTGACTCTGCATAAAGAATTACAGGGTGACATTTTCCTCATCAGTCCCCAGTCTACGGCGACAATCGCCATGAAAAGCTTTCCTACTCGACGTTTATATCAAACACTTGGTTTTGAGGGAGTTAAATCAATTAGTCCAGTATATATGGACTTTGCTTTCTGGAAGAACCCTGAAAACCGAAGCACTCGCGGCATTCTCGTTCTAGGGTTTAATCCTGCCGACACCTTCTTGAACTTACCTGGGGTGACGAGCAATCTGGATACGATTAAAATAGCCGATGTGGTTTTGTTTGATGACACCTCTAGGCCTGAATTTGGACCGATTGCCCAGCAGTTTAAGGAAGGAAAAGAGGTTACAACCGAAGTTGGAGGACGCCGCATTAGAGTAGGCGGCTTATTTACCCTCGGAGCTTCCTTCGGCGCTGATGGGAATATTGTTACTAGTGATTTAAACTTTCTACGGCTGTTTCCTAACCGAGACAAGGGACTTATTGATATTGGCATCATTAAATTAGAACCGAAGGCAGACCTTAAAGAAGTTTTAAAAAATCTCAGAGAGGAGTTACCCAAGGATGTCAAAATCTTATCGAAGGAAGAATTTATCGCGTTTGAAAAAAACTACTGGCAAACCTCTACAGCCATTGGGTTTATTTTTACACTTAGCACCGCCATGGGATTTACCGTTGGCACGGTGATTGTTTATCAAATTCTTTACAGCGATGTAACCGATCATTTGCCGGAATACGCTACTCTTAAAGCAATGGGTTATAAAAATAGTTACCTATTGATGGTAGTATTTCAAGAAGCAATTATTCTGGCAATTCTAGGTTATTTCCCAGGATATTCTATGGCTTTCGGACTGTATAGCTTAACAAAAAATGCGACAAAGTTGCCGATGGCGATGACTATTGGAAGAGCAGTAACGGTATTAATCCTGACAATTATCATGTGTGGGATTTCGGGTGCGATCGCGGTGCGAAAACTACAAGCAGCAGACCCAGCGGATATTTTTTAGAGTTATTTAAACAATAGCAGGTTAGGAAGTTGAAAATTTCAAGATTTAAAAATAATTGGACCTCTCTTGGAACGGAAACGTCCTGGGTTTACGACCCTTTGAACCCTCAAACGTCTCAGCCGGTCGTATCGATTAAAAATCTAAATTATTACTTTGGTAAAGGTTCTCTGCGTAAACAGATTTTGTTTGATATTAGATTAGAAATCCAGCCAGGAGAAATCGTCTTGATGACAGGTCCTTCTGGATCGGGGAAAACTACATTACTGACTTTGATGGGGGGATTGCGCTCGCCTCAAGAGGGTAGCCTAAAAATTTTAGGACAGGAACTGGCGGGAGCCACAAAGAACCAGTTAGTGCAAGTGCGCCGTAATATTGGCTATATCTTCCAGGCTCACAACTTGCTTAAGTGTCTCACTGCCCGTCAAAATGTGCAGATGTCCCTGGAACTACACCCCCAATTTTCTTCACAAGAGGCTGTCGCCAAGGCAGAAGCGATGCTGGCAGTGGTGGGTTTAGGCAGTCACATCAATTACTACCCAGACAACCTCTCTGGAGGGCAAAAACAGCGAGTTGCGATCGCACGCGCTTTAGTGAGTCATCCTAAGTTAGTATTAGCCGACGAACCAACAGCTGCACTTGACAGTAAATCAGGTCGAGACGTTGTAGAGTTGATGCAGCGGCTTGCCAAAGAACAGGGATGTTCAATTTTGATGGTTACCCACGACAACCGCGTTCTGGATATTGCTGACCGCATCGTTCATATGGAAGATGGCCACCTAAAAACAGATAGCACGAACAATACCCGCTCAGGCGTTTGAGTATTTTATATCTTGCTCTCTCGTTAGCTCACCTGACTAGAGCCTCGCTCAAGCAATTTCTAAGTAGCTAGGCTCCCATTAAACACAAGTTGTCGTGAAAGGGTACTAGGGACTGGTGACTGGTGACTGCGTAAGGCTTCCAAATCCCTAATCCCCAATCCCCAATCACTAAAACCAGTAATGTTTATTTCCACCGACCTACTTATCAGATGCACAACCATTAAAAATGCAAAATAAAAATAGCTCTATTTGAGCACCCTTTTTTGATTTTTCATTCTTAATTTTTTATTGATTACCCAACGATATTCAGACTCACTTGACTAGAATTATTGCTGCACCCTGCTAGTCTAATTGAGTTTTTTATTGAACGCCCGCTCGGTTGGGCTTTAAAGTAACGTTGACACCTTCACTGGATTGCTGTAACACGAGTAAGGGGGTCGGCTTTGCCTTTTGATCCCAACGGATTAAGACAATGCGACCCTGAATCGTCGGTTGCCAGCTGTCATGCTCATCATTTGGGTTGAGAAATGTTTCAATACAGTCAATAATCTGACCAATCGTTGCTGAGGTCGCCTGAGTGGGCAATTTCATCAATTTGATTTGAATACGGAAAAGCACCCGCTGCACGCGTTTCCCTCCACTTTCCGTCTCGTACATCACATCAAACATCTCATCCACTTGACGTCCTGCTGTACTAGCAATGCCAACAGAGGTTTGAGATGCCTGAGTGGGTCGAAGCGCTACACTGATTAACTGTTTAACTTTAATTTTGATTTGGTTAACAATCGCAAAGTGAAACACCTCTTCATCCATCCGCATTCTGAGGTAGTCCAGGTTAAATTCGCGTGAATGAACTAAATCCGGATTAGTTTCCATTTTCCGGATGGTATTAAGAGCTAGCTTTAACTTCTTTTGCAAGTCTGTAGTTTTGAATTGCTCAAATTTGAGCTTCTTTGCCATATCGTTGAGTTGGAGCTTGCCATATACGGCTAAACCAATAAGCAGTAATAGGAGTCCAATCGAGACGTACATCCAAACTTGCCCTGAGGCTTGGGCCTCTGGAGGCGTCAAAGATGAGGCTGAGGATGAGGCTTGCGGCTTAACAGGAGCTTGAGCCAATGCGGATTCTATAAAAATGTTAGAAGTGGACATAATCACTACTGGCTAGAACTCGACGTCTATTCTTATTTTTAGAATGTCCTTTAGGAAGTGCATCCTGCCAATTAGAGTAGTTGAAGGCAATGGAGTAGGTATAGTAGGTGGGTGTAAATAAACCCAGCCTAACAAGAGGGCAAGAAAGGGGGCAGGGGACACGGCGACACGGAGCGTTCTTCTATACATGCCCTGTCTTCTCCTGTCTCGCCTTCCCCTTGTCATTTTCTAAGCATTGTGCTATTGCTGCTCACCTACTTAGGGGAGAGTTGACAGTTAAAAATCGAGAGCTGTAAATTCAACATTTTAAGGATTAACTTCTCCCCTGCCCCAATGCCCTAAATTAGTTTCGCCACCGTGCCCGGTAGCGTCGTGCATCAATATGGCACAAATTGGGGAAGTTGATATAACGACCTAAACCGCCAGGCCACCAAGGGTCAAGAGACCAGTAAAGTTGATTGCCACTAAGACCTTCGCAGATAAAGTCCATGGCATCCCCAACAAGATGGCGACTATAAGCGACACCACCAACGGCGCGATTAATGCTGGGTGGACGATACCAGCTAGTGATGATAAATGGTCGCCCAATGCGATCGCGTGCCCGCTGCGCTAGTTTCGCAATCCGAACCATCGCATCAACCGTTGCTTGGTTAGGGGGCATCCGGGTGCCGCCATGAGTTGCCTCTGCCCAGGTAAAGTTGCCATCCGGAATAATCGAGGCTGATAGCTGAATATTATTGGGCGTCCAACGGGCAGGACGTTTAGGAATCACCACAGGCACTGGCTTGGGAGGTGCCTCTTTGGCATTGCGACTAGCTTGATTCAGACGTTTTTGGTCTTCCAGTAAGGATTGAATTGTCTGATTTCGAGTAGGCAGATTGCGCCAGAGTTGGACAAGGCGGATTAAGGCTTCCCGTTGGTTGTCGAGTTCTTTATATTCTCCAGGCACACGTCGCACAAAGGTCAGGAGTTCTCGATCTAGCTGTGTCGCGAGCTTGACCATTCCCGCTCGGTCAGTGGTGCTAGTGTTGAGCACTTCAGGATTAATGCCCAAAGTCGCCAGAGCACTCGCGCGGGAATCGAGTTCACGCCAGAGCCGAAATGCCTCAGTGAGGGCGTTGCGTTGGTTGCCTTGCCCTTGGTAGTAATTGGGTAAACGCTGGACAAAGACAACTAAAGCCGGATCGATGATGCTGAGGTTCTCCTCTGGGGACGTGTTGGTTTTCAAGGAAGCGATCGCTTCTTCCCGCGTCCTTAGCTGACGCCATAGCTGAGTTAGGCGAAGCAGCGCCTCCCGTTGCTGAGGGTATCCCCCATAGTTAGCCGAAAGCCGCCCAACAAATTGTTTTAGAGGAATATCTAGCTTGGACTCGTCCTCACTGACTGATGCGACTTGAGCCGCAGGAACCAGCGACGAGATCGCGGCTTCGCGAGTATCCAGTTCCCGCCAGATGCGCACTACCTCAAGCATTGCATCCCGCTGGTAAGGCATGCCGGTGTAGTAGTTGGGAATTCGCTCCACTAACGTTAGTAATGCCTGATCCAGATAGGCAAGATTTTGGGGTAAGGCTTGACCTTTGAAGTCAGCTTCGAGGTCAGCCAGGTAAGCTTTCAAGAGCTTATCAAAGTTACAGGCTTCTAAACGCGCTGTTGTTGGTTCATTTGCCGCTGGTGCATACCCATTAGCGACCTTTTGCAGAAATTGGTCGGCGTAGCGACCTGCAAGAGCGTTCCACAAATCACCTCCTTTCCACCCCTGAGCGATTAAACTGTCCGTCAGAGAACGGATAGCATTCGCTGCATACTGAACCTGTTCGGGGAAGGTATTGACCTGTGCCAGTGACACCCGATTGGCAGGAGAGACGCCTAAGCCCGTTTCTCCATCGGAAAGGGACAGTGGAGCATGAGCTTGATACAGTGCTGCCAAAATCGGCTTATGAATGCCTGCCCGTTCAGCCTCTAAGAGGTAATAATAATTACGCTGGTCTGGTGAAAGTTTTGCCATGGCAAATTGTGAAAACCCAACTTATGGCACCCATTACACAATAATCTATGGCTTTTTCACCTATTGAACAGGGAATAACTAACAATTGCTTTAAAAAGCTTCGTCTAATTGCCAGCGATATGGATGGCACACTGACGCAGCGAGGAAAGTTTACAGCAAGTTTGCTTCAAGCCTTTGAGGATTTGAGGGCAGCAGATATCCCTGTGCTGATTGTCACAGGTCGTTCAGCGGGGTGGGTGAGTGGACTGGTGACTTACTTGCCAGTGGTCGGAGCGATCGCCGAAAATGGCGGTCTGTTCTATCCAGCAGACAGCGCCAAAGCCGTCGCTTTGACACCCATCCCTAACTTAGTGGAACATCGGCAACAGCTAGAGGTCGCTTATCAACGTTTGAAGTCAGAATTTCCTCATATTCAAGAGTCAACTGATAATCGCTTTCGCCTTACCGACTGGACATTTGATAATCGCGACCTAAGACTAACCCAACTAGAACGCTTGAATACCTTATGTTCTTCAATGGGTTGGGGTTTCACCTACAGTTCTGTGCAATGCCACATTAAACCAGCGTCCCAGGATAAGGCAACTGGGTTGATGCAGGTGTTACATAACTATTTCCCCCAGTACGCGCCACAGCAAGTTGTGACTGTTGGCGACAGTCCGAATGATGCCAGTCTCTTCAATCCTCAGCTATTTCCCCTTTCCGTCGGAGTCGCCAATGTCCTGGAGTACGCTTCGGAGCTGATTTATCAACCAGCTTACGTTACTACAGCGGTTGAAGGGGAAGGATTTTGCGAGTTGGCGCAGTACCTGATCAAGCTTGTCACCTGAAAAAGTTAAGAGACATCACAGAAGCGATCGCTCACTTTGGCAAGCCAAAATTGGAGATAGGCAACACAACAATTTACCAGGACTTGTGCATTAACTCTACAAATGTTGTGTAAGAAGTTCAGTCGCGTAAGTTCTACCATTACGCGAACAACCCTCCTGCATAAGCCCTGCCCAATGTCAATAAAATCTCTAAACCGCTTATTTTCCAACGTTTCTGGAAAAGTTCCCCTGCGAACCGTCCTCATTGTCCCCTTCGTCCTCCAAATCTTTGCGGCGGTGGGGTTGACGGGGTATCTCTCATTTAGAAACGGGCAGAAGGCAGTTAACAATCTGGCAACTAAGTTGCAGAGTGAAGTGAGCGATCGCATCGATGCACACCTCGATACCTACTTAGCCACCCCCAATCAAATCAATCAAATCAATTTGGATGCGATCGAGTTAGGTTTGCTAAACCTGAATGACTTTCAATCGACGGGGCGCTACTTTTGGAAACAGATGCAGGTGTTCGATGTTGGCTACATTTCCTTCGGCAGCAAAAACGGTGAATTTATTGGGGTTGAACGCCTAGATGATGGTAGCTTGCTGATCAATGAAGTGTCCAAGTCTAACCCCACTAAACTCTTTGTCTGGGCTACAGATAGCCAGGGAAATCGCACCAAGCGGCTAGCAGTCAAAGACTGGGAGCCTAGGGAAGAGGCTTGGTATGCAGATGCTGTGAAAGCTGGTAAACCCTTGTGGAGTCACATTTACCAGTGGGAAGATAAGCCGGACGTTATATCGATCTCATCTAGCTATCCGGTCTACGACAAAACTAAGACGATTGTAGGAGTCCTCAGCATCGACCGTCTCCTTTCGCAGATTAGCTATTTTCTAAACCACTTAAAGGTTAGCAAGTCGGGAAAAACCTTTATTCTGGAGCGGGACGGACTCTTGGTGGCAAGTTCTAGTACCGAGCAACCCTTCAGAGTCGTTGATGGGGAAGCCAAGAGACTGAAGGTATCAGATAGTAAAGACCCCCTGATTCGATTAACCACCCAGTATTTGACAAAACACTTTAAAAGCCTCAGCGAGATTAACAGTAGCCAACAGCTCAAATTGACGATTGAGGGTCAGCACCAGTTTGTCCAGGTCACACCCTGGCGGGATGAATTGGGTCTGAATTGGCTAATCGTGGTGGTCGTTCCTGAAGCAGACTTCATGCAGGAAATTAACGCCAACACCCGCACCACCATCCTGCTGTGTATTGCAGCCTTGATACTGGCTACAGTCCTCGGCATCTTCACCTCTCGCTGGATTGTCCGACCAATTCTGCGCTTGAACGCCTCCGCTAAAGCTCTCGCTTTGGGTAAATGGGAGCAGACGGTAGAGATGAAACGCTCCGATGAACTGGGGGAGTTAGCCAAGTCATTTAACAGCATGGCAAAGCAACTGCAAGAATCCTTTGCCACCCTAGAAGCCAAAAATGCCGAGATGAACGTCTTAAATGAGGCACTGACTCAAAGTGAGAGCAGGCTGACTCAATTTTTAGAAGCGGTGCCAGTTGGGGTTACTATCCACGAAGCTACGGGCAGAATCTACTACGCCAATCGCACCGCACAGGATTTAATGGGAAAGGGCATCATGCCGAATGCCGCACCCGAACAATTGCTAGAGGTTTATCAAGTCTACATTGCCGGAACTGACCAGTTATACCCTCCGGAGCGATTTCCTTCCACTCGTGCGGTTAAGGGCGAGAGCCTATCTGTTGAGGATTTAGAAATCCACCAAGGAGAAAGGATTATTCCCTTGGACGCCCGAGCTACGCCAATTTTTGAGGAAGATGGCGCGATCGATTATGCCATTGTTGCCTTTTCTGACATCACGCAACGCAAACAAGCCGAAGCCGAGCGAATTCGTTTTACCGAAGAATTAGAACGCAAAAATGAAGCCCTAGAGCGCTTGAGCCAGCTCAAAGATGAGTTTCTTGCCAATACCTCTCACGAACTGCGAACACCCCTCAACGGCATGATTGGCATTGCCGAGTCGATGATTGACGGAGCCACCGGACAACTCTCAGAACTGCAACGAAAAAATTTGTCGCTGATTTTCCAAAGCGGATACCGACTGGCAACTTTAGTTAACGATATCCTCGATTTTTCTAAACTAAGACACAAAACGATTGAACTGCAACTCCAACCTGTAGGATTGCGAGAAATTGCTGAGGTAGTTCTTCCCCTCAGCCAACCTCTGATTAAAAACAAAGACTTACAGCTCATTAACGCCATTCCAAAAGACATTCCTCCAGCACAAGCGGATGAGAATCGCTTGCAACAGATTTTGTACAACCTAGTTGGGAATGCGATTAAATTTACGGAAAAAGGTACTGTAGAAATCTCAGCGGTTGCCGTAGATCCCGCCCAACCCCCCTTTTTAAGGGGGGAGCAGAGTACAACCCCTCTTGTTCCCTCCTTAGAAGGAAAGGAGCAGCCGAGTGCAACTTCTCTTGTTCCCCCCTTCTTAGAAGGAAAGGAGCAGCCGAGTACAACTTCTCTTGTTCCCTCCTTAAAAAGCAGGGCTAGGGGGGAGCGAACGCCTCATCTAGCAATTACCGTTTCGGATACGGGCATCGGCATCCCAGAAGATAAATTAGACCGAATCTTTGAATCCTTTGAACAAGGTGATGGGTCAACAGCGCGTGAATACGGGGGTACTGGTTTAGGTTTGGCGATTACTAAAAAGCTTGTGGAGTTGCATGGGGGCGAAATTCGAGTCGAATCGACTGTAGGGGTGGGTTCGCGCTTTACCTTCACCCTGCCAGTGGCATCGGGTCAGGTTGCGGTTAGCGATCGCTCTTATCTGTCCTGCATCCTGCCTTTTACGGAAGAAGTGAATGAGTCAGAGGGCATAGAGCCAATACTACAAACTAATGAGTCAGAGAGCATCAAACCCTTAATACAAAATCATGACATTTCTCAACAGTTCAAAATCCTGATTGTCGATGATGAGCCAGTGAATATTCAGGTACTCATCAACCATCTTTCTCTACAAAACTATTCCCTAACCCAAGCCTCTAATGGCACAGAAGCCTTGGCGGCAATCGAGCAGGGTTTCAAACCCGATTTAATTCTGCTTGACGTGATGATGCCACGGATGACCGGCTATGAAGTCTGCACAAAACTACGCGAAAAGTTACCCGCCAACGAAGTACCGATCTTGATGTTGACGGCAAAAAATCAAATCAATGACCTGGTAACAGGCTTGAATGCTGGTGCCAATGATTATCTGACTAAACCCATCTCTAAGAACGAACTACTAGCCAGAATTAAAACTCATCTAAAACTGTCTAACCTTAATATAGCCTACGGTCGCTTTGTCCCCCATAAATTCCTCCAGTTGTTGAACAAGGAGAGTATTATCGATGTTGAAATAGGCGACCAGGTTCAGCAAGAAATGTCAATTCTATTTTCCGACATTCGCGACTTTACCACGCTGTCGGAAAGTATGGTGCCGGAGGATACATTCAAGTTTATCAATGCCTATCTTTCCCACATGGAACCGGCAATTTTTGAAAATAATGGATTTATTGATAAATACATCGGTGATGCAATTATGGCACTATTTAGCGGCAGCGCTGATGATGCTGTAAAAGCAGGGATAGCTATGCAACATAGGCTTTACGAATATAATCAACACCGCCTTCAGTATGGCTATGAACCTATCAAAATCGGGATTGGTATCAATACAGGTTCTTTGATGCTGGGAACAGTTGGGGGAAAAAATCGGATGGATGGTACGGTGATTAGTGATGCAGTAAATTTAGCTTCCCGTCTGGAAAGCCTAACGAAAAACTATGGAGTTTCCCTGTTAATCTCTCAGCCAACTTTTTTCCTTTTGCACGACCCAACTGAGTATAGTATCCGCTTCATCGATAAAGTCAAAGTTAAGGGAAAATCAAAAGCTGTTTCAGTTTTTGAAGTATTTGATGGAGACGAGCCTAAAATTAAAGAGGGTAAGTTAGCGACCAAACCAATTTTTGAAGAAGGTTTGCTCCTCCACCATCAACATTCAATGAGGGAAGCTGCACAACGGTTTGAAGAGGTCTTGAGCATTAACCCAAGGGATACGGTTGCCCAAATCTATCTGAAGCGTTGTCAGTCCTAATGTGCTAAAAATCTACTGCATTGTCATATAGATGTCGAGTAATCTTATTTTTTCTGATATTCAAAACCATTGGGCAGCTGAATGTATTAGCCAGCTACAAGCACGAAATTTTATCAGTGGCTACCCAGATGGTACCTTTCGACCTGACGCACCCGTAACCCGCGCTGAATTTGCAGCGCTTTTGCGTAAGGCATTTGCCAACATGGCACCGATTCGGAGTGCCATTACGTTTACCGACGTACCCTCAAATCATTGGGCAAATCCGGCAATTCAAGCGGCTTATCGGACAGGCTTTCTCTCTGGCTATCCGGATCGCACCTTTAAACCGAACCAGTTAATTCCGCGAGTGCAAGTTTTGGTGGCATTAGTCAGTGGACTGAAGTATGGCGTCAGCACAAAGCCTAATGAGACAGTGAAGCAATATTTTGATGATGCGGCAAAAATTCCGAGTTATGCCATTAGCGCGATCGCAACAGCAACCGAAAGGCGTCTCGTTGTTAACTACCCGAATATCAGACAGCTCAATCCCAATGAAAGCGCCACGAGAGCAGAAGTAGCAGCGTTTATTTGTCGAGCCTTAAAAATCCCTGGAGTCCCCCTCCAGTACGTTCCAGGGATGGAGTTCGTCGTCATCCCACCACAATTTGATGAGGCGGATGCTTTTTCTATTAGTGAAGGAACTGCTTCGCAGCCGGGACTGGCGCGGGTAAAGATTGGGGAGAAGTGGGGCTATATCGACAACAAGGGAAAACTTGTCATTCAGCCACAATTTGATGAGGCGAATTCTTTTTCCGTTAGCGCATCGGCTGGTTCAGAACCAGGGCTGGCGTTAGTTAGAAGTTATCAAAGCATTGGGCATCCATCCATCCAGGTGAGAGACGAAAAAGTCAGGGAAACGCGCGGTGTTTGGCTTACCAATACCGACAGTAGAGTTCTCACTTCAAAACAGAACATTGCTGAGGCGATGAACTTCCTTGCCGAGACAGGATTCAATGTTGTCTTTCCCGTCGTCTGGAATAATGCCGCCACGCTTTATCCCAGTCAAGTGATGCGGGACAACTTTGGGCTGGAGATTGACTCACGATTTGTAGGTCGAGACCCCCTAGGGGAACTGATTGTTGAGGCAAAGCGGGTTGGACTGGCAGTGATTCCCTGGTTCGAGTATGGATTTGCTAGTTCCTATAACCAGAATGGTGGGCGGATACTCGCCAAAAAACCTGAGTGGACATCACGCGACTCCAGAGGTAACCTCCTCAAAAAGAATAACTTCGAGTGGATGAATGCGCTTGATTCCGAAGTGCAGGATTTTCTGCGGAGTTTGGTGCTAGAAGTTGCCAAAAACTACGACATTACTGGCATTCAAGGAGATGACCGAATGCCTGCACTGCCATCAGAAGGCAGCTATGACTCGAAAACGATTGAACGCTACGTTCGGCAGTTCAACCAGAATCCCCCGCAGAATGCTAAAGATGCACAATGGCTTCAGTGGCGTGCCGATATCCTCACTGACTTTTTAACGAACCTCTACCGAGAAGTCGTTGCATTCAATCCCAACTTAGTCATTTCGATGGCACCGAGTGCCTACCCTTGGGCGCTTCAGGAGTACCTCCAGGATAGCCAAGCTTGGATTGACCGGGGATTGGTTGACTTAATTCATCCGCAGCTGTACAGCCGTGACTTGCAGGGCTATAAACAGCTTGTCGATCGACTGGTTACCCAACAATTTACACCGTTACAATTGCCTGCTCTAGCACCGGGTATGCTGGTCAAGGCAGGCTCGTACCGTATCAGTCCAGAGCTGCTGTTGCAGATGATTCAGTACAATCGCGATCGCGGTATTCAGGGTGAGGTGTTTTTCTTCTACGAAGGTCTGCGAGAAGACAATGATGCCATAGCTAAAGACTTACGAACAGGTCCTTATGCCCAACCGGCACCCTTCAATCTTTCAAAGGTGAAGGAGCGTGGTTTCACTCATCGCCGAGTCGGTGCTACGTATAGCTATATCGACAAGTCAGGAAAACCTGTGATTCAGCCGCAATTTGATTGGGCTGATTCTTTTAATGAGGGCTTTGCGAAAGTAAAAATGGGCTATAAGTGGGGCTATATCGATAAAACAGGGAAACTTGTCACTCGATTTCAATTTGATGACGCTGAGTCGTTTGCTCTTAGCGATCGCACTGCGTCAGCTCCACAGTTAGCGCGGGTAAGAATCGGTAGCAAGTATGGCTATATCGACAAGACAGGTCAACTGGTAATTTCGCTGCTATTTGATGAAGCTAATTCTTTCCAAGAAGGACTAGCCCCCGTAAAGATTAGTAGCAAGTGGAGCTATATTGACAAAACGGGGAAATCAGTAATTCTGCCGCAGTTTGATGAAGCTGATTCTTTCCAAGCAGGACTGGCGGCAGTAAGGATTAGTAACAAGTGGGGCTATATCGACAAAACAGGAAAAGTAGTAATTCAGCCGCAATTTGATGAAGCTGATTCTTTTTCTGTTAGTGATACTTTTCCTGCAAAGCCAGGATTAGCCCTAGTGAGAATTGGTAACAAGTGGGGCTACATTGATGCCAATGGTCAAATTGTAATTGCACTGCAATTCAATCAAGCTGAATCTTTTAAGGAAGGACTGGCAGCCGTAAAGATAGATAATTTATGGGGTTATATTGATATGACGGGTAAAGTCGTAATTCAGCCAGAGTGTAATGGAGCGAAGTCTTTTAGTCAAGGGTTAGCGCTTGTAAATGTTGGTGGCAAGTGGGGCTATATTCGCAATGTTTTATCAAGTCCTACAGAGCGATAGTCTTATCCTAACTTTTCCAACAATTTGTAAAAAACATTACAGAACAGGAGATTAGACGTATCACAGTAGAAGAGTTCGTGATGAGATGAAAGGGCGATCGCGTTCCACACATTTTAAGCCTTGTTCTCTAACTTCATCCTCTAATGCGCTCGTGTTTCAGTTCTCATCGCACAAGGAAGTGCATTAATATTGAGCTAGCCAGTAGTTAATCGGGATAGGTCGTCACAGGTAGCCTAACTCCTGCTATGGAACGCCGAGGGGCGAGTCCCTTCTGTCACAACTAAAATTTGCCAATGTCGAGTCCTCTTCAAAGAGCTTTGCCGAGAGCGGCTGTAAGTTGATTCCTGGTAGCTGCCGTCGCTTCAAAAGATCCTGGCTACAATAAAAGCTATCTGTGGTAATGAAAAGTGTAAGAGATGACTCATGAGCGGCTGGAGTGAATTTTATACTCAAAGCTCATGGCAGGCACGGGGGCAGTGGCTCCGACATTACTCAAAACTCTTTTAGGGACATTGCTATGCAGCCGGAACAACAGCAGCGAATCATGGGCTACTTCATTGAGGAGGCAAAAGACCACCTCAATACTATTGAGCAAGGTTTGCTGAATCTGCAAAGCACCATGGAAGACACTGAAATGGTGAACGAAGTCTTCCGTGCTGCCCATTCTGTTAAGGGCGGGGCAGCTATGCTGGGACTCAATAGCATTCAGAAAACAGCCCATCGCCTTGAAGACTGCTTTAAAGTCCTCAAAGAGTCGCCGGTGAAGGCAGACAATCAGCTAGAATCTCTCTTTTTGCGGGTATTTGATACCCTTCAGGCACTCGTCGAACAACTCCAAGGACCCTTTGGTCTAACGGATGATACAGCCAGTGGCATCATGTTGGATGCTGAGCCGGTTTTTGAGGCACTCAACACTCATCTCAAAGAGCTGCTCAAGGGATCAGGGAATTCTACCGTTATCATTACTGAAGCTCCGAAGGCAGTAGACCATCGCGGACTCATCAGCGCAGTGGCTCCTTCAGAGCTAGAGGCTCCGCTATCGGTAAACGGTCAGCTGAATGGGGAAAATACAAAAGCGATGCCAGTGACCTTCAAACGGGATGTCTTGGTGGGGCTACGGGAGATGTTGCAGCTCTTTAAGCAGGAGGACTCGCCTGAGAACCGCGAAGCGTTGCAGGAACATTGCCAGAGTTTAGCGCTCCTCGGCGAACAGTTAGACCTGCCAGGTTGGGGCGAGTTACTAGAGACATCAAGGGCAGCGATCGCTTTTCCCCAAAATTCCTATCGCCTGCTTGCCAGCTTGATTATCAAAGAAATCAAACAAGCTCAGGAATTAGTCCTGGTAAATCGTTCAGTTGAAATTGTACCGAGTGAACAACTGAAAGCCCTTGTACCAAAAATTCCCCACTCTGAGCTAGAGGTGGCATCTGATGCTCAAGAACAAGAAAACTTCTTGAGATCTGACACCAACTTTAAGACAGAAGCCAAAGAACCCGAAACGGCACAACCAAAGGTTAACACTACCGCCGAGAACCACTCATCAACAACCCATCTGTTTAATAGCAATAAAGACACCTATATCCTCGAAGACATCAGTGAAGCGTGGAAAGAAGAGGATTTTACACAGTACAACACAGCAGAGATTCCCTCACATCAAACCTCATACCAAGGTTATAGCAGAGCAACCACGGGTTCCCGATCCGCAGAACCCAGCGATCCAGAAGTGGGAATGGCAGAACTCAACAGTTTAGCTGATATTTTTGAAGGTCAAACCCCTGACTTAGATCAAACCTGGCAAGAAGAAGAAATTATCCGCTTGAATGAGAGGCAGTGGGCAGAAGATCCAGGAAACCCCTTCAGCATGGATGACCAAAGCGATTTTTCTGACCTGCTGGGTGACACAGACGACTTTGATATCTCTGCCGCTGAACTCTCCACGGGAGATGATTTTATGGGTTGGTTGGGTGAGGACTCCACCGAAGAGGTTCCCCTTCAATTACAAGAGTCAATACACTCATTTTTAGGCGATCGCCTCTCTGAAACAACACCAAGCACAACTGAGAGTGACAACTCTAGCTCCTGGGATGCTACCCTGTCCGACTTCGCTAACGAAGCCGATGCACTAGGGATGCCGCCAGGGTCGGACTTTTCAGACCTACTATTTGAGTCTGATAGCTCAGACCCAATAACAGTACAAGCCGCTAACGCAGACGAGTTAAAAAGTTTGTTTGGTGACAACTTCTTTGAAGATGAAGAAAACACCTCTGTAGACGAGAATACAGCAGATTTTGTGTTTGATGCCGACGCCATGCCGGAAGCACAACAGCAGGATGAGGACTTCTTTGACATGTCAGCAGAGGAAGAAAATGACTCTCTTGGTTTTGAAGACCCATTTGCCCCGGTACTGGATGACCTTGACAGCGATGAGAGCCAGCATGAGGAAGCCGCGATCGCAGAGTCAGAATTTGACTTTGACGACTTACTAGAAATTGCTGAGAGCGCTAGCCCAGCCGCTTCACAGGAGCAAGGGGTAGCGAATCTAGAAGAGTCTTTTAGCTTTGATGAATTTGTCTTGGATGAGTCTGTAGCAGACTTTGATTTTGCTGCTGGTGAAGAGTTGACACAGAGCAGCTGGGAATTTGACAGCGAAGCCTCTTCGGCGGTGCAAATGTCAGAGTCAGCAGACTGGTCAGTAGATGATAGCTGGTTGGATGCCTCTACTCATGTCACTAGTGAGACAGAAATTTCCCCCGACTCAGGTTTGGAAGACTTCTTCTCCACAGATGAGCTGAATGATTCTGAGGCTCTGGCTTGGCAACAAGAGGATGAAAATGCCCTAAATGACTTAGATATCGAGGAGGCCTCTACCTATGCCACTGGTGAGACAGCAATTTCCATAGATACAGGTCTGGAAGACTTTTTCTCAACAGATGAGCTGAATGATTCTGAGGCTTTAGCTTGGCAACAAGAGGATGAAAATGCTCTTGAGGCTTCAGCCATCGAGGATGGCTCTACCACTGTCACTAGTGAGACAGCAATTCCCATAGATACAGGTCTGGAAGACTTCTTCTCCACAGATGAGCTGAATGATTCTGAGGCTCTAGCTTGGCAACAAGAGGATGAAAATGCCCTAAATGCCTTAGATATCGATCTGGAATGGGATGATACAGACACGACTGTCATCCAAATGACAGGAATCGACCTGGAATGGGATGACATGGACGCTACTGTCATCCAAAGCACAGAAACAGAAACTGGCTCAGAGGCGATCGATAGCGAAGCGTGGTTGTCAGACACGGCACAAACCTCTGGCTTTGATTTTGATATAGACGCTACATCAACCAGTCCCTTCAACTTTGATTTTGATGAAGAGAGGAACGGGGATATGGATGACTTGTTTGAGAATGAGTCATCGTCATTAGTCGAGGCGTCCCAGAACGATGCTTTCAATGATTCAGAAGACTTCGACGATCTTTTAGGTCAACAAACAGCCGATACAGAAGAAGCGCTGGCAGTTGAAGGGCTTGGTCTAGAGCTTATAGAGGAGTTGGAAGCCACTCCTAATATTGAGGGTCTGGATGACTTCTTAGATGTCGCAGACGTTACCGATACTTCTGTAGAAGATAACTCACTGGACTTTGACGACTTTTCCATCTTTGAACAATCGGCAGCAGTAGATAACGGGGAAGCGGTTCAAGACACCTTTGAAGAACAGCTATTAGACACTAGTACGGATGACTATAGTGAAATCTTTAGCGTAGCGGCGGCTTCAGAGTTAGAGGCCGAAAGTCTTGCTGACAATTCGGAATCCTTGTTCGATACAGATGACGATGCGCTCTTTGAGAGGGAAGCCGAAACGGCTCAAAATGTTGCGGCTGATAACTTAGAAGCGCTGTTTGGTGACGAAACATCAGAGGATACAGATGCCTTGAACTTGCCATCGGTTGAGATGGAGGCTCTGAATTTTGAAGAAGATTTGTTTGGGGGCGAAGCATCCTCACAAGGGTGGGACTTGCAGCCAGAAGCAGAAGCAACAGCAGAAGCAACAGCACAACCAGAAGCCGCAATTTTTGACTGGGAAGCCCAAACAACTCCCCAAACGGCTGCCGATACGCGCGGTTGGGACTTAGACGAACTGTGGAGTGAGGAAACTTCAGAGGAGGCAGATGCCTGGAACTTGCCATCGGTTGAGATGGAGGCTCTGAATTTTGAAGAGGATTTGTTTGGCGGCGAAGCATCCTCACAAGGGTGGGACTTGCAGCCAGAAGCAGAAGCAACAGCAGAAGCAACAGCACTGAATTTTGAAGAGGATTTGTTTGGGGGCGAAGCATCCTCACAAGAATGGGACTTGCAGCCAGAAGCAGAAGCAACAGCAGAAGCAACAACACAACCAGAAGCCCAAACAACTGCTCAAACGGCTGCCGATACGCCCGGTTGGGACTTAGACGACCTGTGGAATGACGAAACATCAGGGGATGCAGATGCCTTGAACTTGCCATCGGTTGAGATGGAGGCTCTGAATTTTGAAGAGGATTTGTTTGGCGGCGAAGCATCCTCACAAGGGTGGGACTTGCAGCCAGAAGCAGAAGCAACAGCAGAAGCAACAGCACAACCAGAAGCCGCAATTTTTGACTGGGAAGCCGAAACAACTCCCCAAACGGCGACAGATACGCCCGGTTGGGACTTAGACGAGCTGTGGAGTGACGAAACTTCAGAGGAGGCAGATGCCTTGAACTTGCCATCGGTTGAGATGGAGGCTCTGAATTTTGAAGAGGATTTGTTTGGTGACGAAGCATCCTCACAAGAA
>DATNQP010000119.1:0-5930 GCA_036703965.1 Leptolyngbyaceae cyanobacterium | reverse complement strand
GTTCAGCGCTAGAGCTACGGTCAAAGGAGTGGCTGCAAATACTACCTGCTTAGATACCACCGCCGCGACGGTGCCCAGTGCAGATCCAGCGAGGAAGACATATTCTGCAATCTCTAGCGGTTGTTTTTCCATGTCTGTCTCATATCGTTATGGTTTGGGGGTTTCCCCTAGAACTGGGTGGAGTGTGATGCCTTTTGCCGTTTGCTGCTGGCACGCCATGCTAGGCTGATGCCGACGCTTGTAGACTCGCTACTGTGACGAAAGATCGCAAACGCAAAGTGACTATCGCACCAGTAGATTTCCCTAAAACTGAGGGCATCGCACCCACTCCGCGAAATGCCTCTCCAGTACATCCTTCCCGCGAATGCTCATCACCCGCAACTTCAGCTCAATCCGCTTTAGCACTATCGACGATAGCTTGGCAGGTTGAATGGCTGCATCTCGCTTTTGCCAAGATACGCTATTACTTACCGATAAAAATCCCCCCTGTCCGGATTTTTTCGGTAGGTATATTTGCAGAACTAGACTAGCGTGGCAGCAGTAACCCACCAAGCACGAGCGGGGTGACAACTGGGCCTCAACTGCAAGTAACCTTCGTCATCTGAATCAGAGCATGAGTCGGACTCAAGGCTCTGGAGTTAATGACCCAAGGGATTCACGCTTGTCAGTACGGATGAAATGACTGGCATTCTCAGGATGTTTTGCCTGCCCATGCGACTCTAAGGATGCTACCCAGACAATTAGAACGAATAGAGTTTGAGTACATCCGCCAGGGGACTCAAACCTTGATTGCCAACTGGGAAGTGGCTTTGGGGCAGGCGATCGCTCCGTCTATCAGAGTAACTCACACACCTCTATGATCGAAAGCTACCCAGATTAGATAAAAGTAAAGATTTACAGGAGTTAAAATTTTCTTTACTTTACCTTTAGCAGGCGTCTATAAACTTAGCGCGGGGATTGTGGCTATCTGGTGTGTTATACCATTTGGGCAAATGATTGTCACATAGCAAATTTGGTAATTATCAATTGGTTGGTAGGGGCGGGTTTACCAGCAATTTCGCTTGCCCACCTATATATCGATAAACCCGCCCCTACAAAATGTGATATAGGTAAAACCAATTTGTATTATGCAATAGCGATCACTGCTTTCAATCGGTTCTGATTATCGGGTGAGCCAAAATCGGATTGGCTACCCCCTTTTTTAGCAATCCGCAAAACCTTATAGAGACGTTCCGGCGGTTCGGCGTTAGCTCTCTTCTCTCTTCGGCGCAGTGTCAGCTAGCTCACTCAGCGTTAGCCTAGCCGTTCCCGTTCCCCGAAGGGGTTCCCGAAGGGTAGGGTACGTCTCTATGGCTCAGTAATTTCACGGTCATTGATCGAGAACAATTATCACTAAATCAGTAAATTCACTGATTAAATCGAAGCCTAAGTATGTCTACGATATATAGCTGCTGCCTGGACTTTTATTTTATTAATTTTACGCACTAGTAAATTCACTGAACCATCGCTCAAAAAAATAACAGCTTTAAAAATAGTAAATTTACGTGTTATTTATTTGACAATTATCACAAATTTTAGGTAGTTACCTCATAGTTTTTGTTGCTTGGAGAACCCACAATTAGAGGAGGGTTAAAACATATGCCCTTTTAGTGTTGAATTTTTTTCAACCCTAAAAGGGCATTCTCGGCATCTACTACAGAACTTTCATGAATATCGTAGACATTGCTCAGCATTACATTGCTGCTCCAGCTTATGACGTGCCTTCTGAGCTTGCCAGAAGTTTTGGTCAATTTGTAATTGACCTAGCACAAGTAGAACTGCAAGGGATAAACTGTCAGTATGTTGACTTCCAGCCATACTTCAGAGGACCAGAGTTGTGTCTAGAAGATATCTGCGATGATGTCAATCAAGGAAATTTGCTAATTAGCACCCAATTTAATGAATCAGATCTGCTAGGTTCGGAGACTAACATGCTTTTCCGGTGCATTCATGAAATGCATCACGCCAAACTTAAACTGGACTTTGGCTGGCAAGGAGAGTGTGCTAGCGCTCGCCATATCATCTCTGTTACCGACAACCTTTTATTCCAGCAGCTTCTATTCAGCGAAATCTTGGGTCAATCTGCTGTATGCCTTTATCAGGGACATTTCCCAGAACACCAAAAAGTCGTACTCTTTGAGCCAGAGATTTTGCGTGCTTTGGGTAAAAGTTGAGCCTCTTGAAGGCTAACCCCAATACTAGTGCAGCAGGGCAGGAATCAATCACCCGTTAACGATCTTCTCCATCTTCCTCGCCACGGGTTAAAAATTTCAGCCTAGCTGCCCTAGATGCATCCGTTCAATGGCAGCGTAACGGTAAACCTCGATCCTACCCCAAGTTGACTTTCTACAGCAATCGTACCTCCGTGCAAATCCACACATTTTTTGACAATTGCTAGCCCCAATCCAGTTCCCTGAATAGTGCCGACATTACTAGCGCGTCCAAAGGAATCAAACAGTTTTTCTATGTCTTCTGTAGGAATGCCGATCCCAGCATCTTGGATCTGGAAAACGGCTGAAGACGGATTGCAAACTAGTTCAAATTGGACAGTACCACCCAGCGGTGAATACTTAATGGCATTTGAGACTAAATTGGTAAGGATATGCCCCAACAGTTTTTCATCCATATCGGCATTGGTGCAGTCACCAGAGCTAATAAAGTTGAGCGTGTGTTTGGAACTCACGCTAAGAAGCATATTTTCGACAATGTCATGACAGAAAGCGACTAAATCTATTGACGTAGGATTAAATTGGAGTTTTCCGGCTTCGGCTTTGCCAATGGTCAGAACATCATCCAAGAGCTGAGTCATCTGTTTGACAGCAGTTTGAATGCGCCTGTGGTGATTGTGTTTTTTCTCGTCAGACAATTTGTGGTTGTAGCGCTCCAGCATTTGGGCCGACGATTGAATTGTAGTCAGTGGCGTGCGGAACTCGTGGGAAACTAGGGACACAAAGTTAGAGCGAAGTTCACTGAGTTCTCTTTCCTTTTCCAATGCCATGCGAATGTCGGCTTCAGCCTGCTTGAGTTGTGTGATGTCCCGTCCTACTGCCTGACACTCAATAAAGTTGCCTTCTTTATCAAACAAAGCTCTATCAGACCACTGCTGCCAACGAATCTCTCCAGAAGGTAGGATGACTCGGTGTTCATAGGTATTGGTTGGATGCCCTTGAGAAAGGGAACGAAAGTTTTTGCTGATTAATTTCCGGTCCTCCGAGGGCATCGTTGGCAGAAATTTTTGCCCAATTAGCTCAGAGTGCTGAAGACCAAAATAGCGGCAGTACGCCTGGTTTACAAAGGTTAAAGTGCCATCAGGCTTAAACCGACAGATGAGTTCGGTTTGGTCTTCAACAATTGCGCGGTAGCGTGCCTCACTCTGCCGTAGCGCCTCTTCTACTTGCTTGTGTTCGGCTAATTTACTTTCAAGTTGATGATGGAGTTCGGCTTGATTAATCGCGATCGCACAGTGGTCCGCGATCGCCTGCACAAATTCCAGATCTGAAGCTGTCCATTCCTGGAAGTGAATTTCCCTCATTGGTGCAACGCTCTCGCACTGCACTAGGGTAATCCCACCGATGTAAGCGTTCTGGTACATCAGCGGCACAATCATCACGGCGCGACAGCTGTACTTCTGAACTAGTGAGAGAAGTTCGGGTGGCAGTGTCTCGTCAAAGTGTGAGAGAACCACCGGATCACCTGAACAGAGAGTTTCTTGGTAGTAGTCATAGAAAGGACAAGAGACGCCCATTAAACGTTCGCGTTCATCTATAGACTCTGACACATAACGAATCACCATTCGATTGTGAGGGTCAGGTCGAAGAATCAGACAAAGACTGACCTTGAGCGCGACCTGCAATTGGTTGACCGTTGTTTGTAGAATCTCATCTACTACCAGTGTGCCGCGCATGGCTTGAATGATTTTGTTGAGTAATGCTTGCCTGGATACTTGCTGCCGAGCCAGAGCCAGCTCCACTTGTAACTCTGCAATGTTTTGTCGTTGGTTATTTTCTAGTGAGGGACGGCAGTGTGGCTCGATATCAGCTTGCATAGGTTCCCCGTCTGATTTTTTTGTCCGGGTATAGGGATGTTTAGATTTACGAAGCTGTCAGTTTAGACCAATTCAGCTTATTAGGGCAAGGGTTATGCACCTTTTTGAGAGAGGGGGGAATCTTCACAAAGGAAAGGTTCCAGGGGAAGGTGAATACCTCGCCCAGGAGAGAGCCACCCTAAAAAGCTGACTGCTGACTGCTTTTATTGATTGTAGGACTTACGCACCCTTACGTAACTTTAAGTATTTCAGCCTTTGTAGGTTTTTCTTAGCTTCCCTTTTTAAGGGAGTTGGAGGAGCAATCCGTAAGTTTTAGATTGGTATGAAGCTTTCGGTTACCTTAACACATCTACATCTATCTTACGATAGAGATTGGCGTTACTTCAGTACTTCAGTATTTATACGGTGGAACTTAGGTGTTAGTCTACTTTTACTCAGCGGGCATTAAATATCGAAACTCTTGTCTTGGGTCGCTAAAGGATTGAGGGAGAGCGATCGCCCCTTCTTTAACCTGTAGCAGCGCCCCACCCGTAGACGTCTGTGCTGTCAGTGTGGACTTGGTCTTACCACCAACAACCTGAACAGGAAGGCGCACAGTGAAGGTAGAACCCTGACCGGGCTGGCTAAAAGCCGTGATTTCACCGCCCATCATCTGGCAGAAGTGTCGGCTAATCGTCAGCCCCAGACCAGTGCCACCGTACTTGCGAGTAGTAGAGGCGTCCGCCTGGGTAAAGGCTTTAAAGATCTGCTGTAGCTGCTTTGGGGTCATACCGATACCAGTATCCGTTACCCTAAAAACGACGAAGGATGAATTTAATTCATCCTTCGACTGGGTAACTTTTGACTTCTCTTCGCGGCTGACCTCTAACGCGATCGTGCCTTGTTCAGTAAATTTAGCGGCGTTACTGAGGAGGTTCAGCAGGACTTGACGGACTTTGATCGGGTCAGCGTGGATAGTGCCAAGATCGCTGGCACAATCTACCACGAGGGTATTACCGTTTTTCTCAATCACAGGTTGAGTCGTACTCAGGACTTTACCCATCAATGTCGAGATATCAAAAGTCTCCAGGTAGAGGTTCATTTGACCGGCTTCAATCTTGGAGATGTCGAGGATATCGTTAATCAGGGCAAGCAGGTGTTCGCCTGAGGACTGAATCGCCTCCAGGTCGGGGATAAAATCTGTATAGGCTAATTCCTTAGCATCTTCTTTAAGAAGCTGGCTCAAACCAATGATGCCGTTGAGGGGTGTGCGCAACTCATGGCTTGTATTGGCAAGAAATTGGCTTTTGGCCTTATTGGCGGCTTCGGCTGCTTCTTTAGCCTTTTGGAATTCTGCTTCCGCACGCTTGCGCTCGATGATTTCTCGCCGTAGTTTTGTATTGACAGTTGTAAGTTCAGCCGTGCGATCTTCCAGATGTTTTCGGTACTGCCGCAACGCCTCCTTTGCCTGCTTCTGCTGGGTAATATCTTGAGCCATACAGACGATTCCCTGAAATAACCCAGCTTTGTCATACATGGCAGACCCGGAAAATAGGACGGGTATGTGCCTTCCATCTTTGGAAATGTAAGTTTTTTCAGAACTTCCTTGTAATTCTGCCTTGAGTTTTTGTCTCAAATCTGTAGACTCTAATCCATCAAAAGCTACTGGCTCTGCTAAAATTTTTTCCACGGATTGACCCCTTAGTTCTTCTACTTGATATCCCAAGAGGTTACACAGGGCTTGATTGACCGTTTGGATCTGAGCGTCAGGATTCACAACAACCAATGTGTCAAGCATTGATTTTAGAATATTGTCAAGATAAGCTTTTGAGATATTTATTTTCAGGAGTTCTCCAATAGTCCGGTG
>DATNQP010000118.1:0-4187 GCA_036703965.1 Leptolyngbyaceae cyanobacterium | reverse complement strand
CTGTTCAAAATGCTGTTGAGCAGTATGAATAATGTTATTCTGATAAGCCTTGTCAAAACTTTCGGCATCATCAACTAATTCCCCCTTGTCCATCAATCTTTGAGCTTGGCTTGCAAGCCACTGTGCATATACAAGAGCAGTCCCTGTAAGTTCAGCTCTACAGTAAATAGTTCCTGGTTCGCTAACTGTCATGGGGGGAATTTGAACTGATAATTAGAAAAACATGAAAATCATTCTAGCATCAGCCATGTTGCGTTCTTGCTGGGGAGTCCTTTCACTGAAGATTACATCATTGAAAGAATTGCCATCAGGCATTCTTCTTAGTCTTCCAGTTTGGAATTCTCGCAGGCAATCACTTAGCTTTAGAGCTGATGGAAACGATTCTGATTAAGACACGATTTTAACGTGTATATGGGTTATTTTTATGGATAATTAATTTTAAAATAGAGGCAGTAATTACCCAAGTTTTTTATAAAATATATTGGGTCAGTTTTGAATTTTGAATGAGAGCAAAGCGGTTTGATTGGCACAGGTGATGAGTTGTAGCAACGGGTTGCGCTGTCTGGCATCCGTTATTGTGTTGGCAACTTGAATGGCGCTGCCGTACTGCCCCGCCTTTGCCTGCTGTTTAGCGATCGCAATTAGTACCTGGTCTTTCAAACCGTCGGCTGGATGTTTGGACAAGCTGCAACGCCTGCGGGAACTTTTCTGCGTTAGGTTTAACTTTATATAAGAATCAGCCACTTCAAGCATCTGGTAGCCTTATGGTAGTTGCCATATTTGGAGCTATCCCTCATTATGTTGCGTCAACCCAAGAAGGGCTGGAACCCCTCCCACTGGGCCAGCTGGAAGCCTTTCGGCATTGGCGAACAATACCCTAATAACTACTGGGAAGTCTTTAGAGCCGCTTGGATGAGTCGTGAGCAGTTACCTTATGCTTGGGAAATCCTAAACAAAGGTGTCTGCGATGGTTGTGCCCTAGGGACAACCGGAATGAAAGACTGGACTGTCGATGGCATCCATGTCTGCAATGTGCGTTTGCGGCTGCTGCGGATGAATACGATGCCAGCCTTTGACCCTCAACTACTGGAGGATGTCTCGCCGTTGCAGGGTAAGAGAAGTGCCGAGTTGCGGGATATGGGGCGGCTTCCTTACCCGATGATGCGTCAACGGGGGGAAAAAGGCTTTCGCCGAGTCAGTTGGGATGAGGCTTTAGATGCGATAGCTTCTCGTATCCGCGCCACCATACCCTCGACCCCCCCTAACCCTGCCTTACTAAGGGGGGGGAAAGAAGGGCGAGGGAGGGTGAGTTTTTACATCACTAGTCGGGGCACTGTCAATGAAACCTACTACGCCACCCAGAAAGCCGTGCGGGCGATGGGAAGCAATAACATTGACAACGCTGCCCGAATATGCCATTCCCCCAGCACAGCCGGACTGAAGGCTTCATTAGGTGCAGCCGCTACCACCTGCTCTTATAAGGATTGGATTGGCACTGATTTGTTAGTCTTCATTGGCTCTAATGTGGCGAACAACCAACCAGTTACCGTCAAGTATCTGCACTGGGCAAAGAAGGCTGGCACTCGCATCGTTGTCATCAACACCTACCGAGAGCCAGGAATGGAGCGATACTGGGTACCCTCGATTCCTGAAAGTGCCCTCTTCGGCACCAAATTTGCGGAAGACTTCTTTCTGGTAAATATGGGTGGGGATATCGCCTTCCTGAATGGCACCCTCAAACATATGATTGACAACGGCTGGGTAGACCAGTCGTTCATTGAGCTATACACCACAGGCTTCGAGGAACTAAAAGCCTCACTTGATGCCCAGTCTTGGGAAGAACTAGAGCGTGTCTCCGGTGCAACCCGTGAGGAGATGTATGCCTTTGCCAAAATGGTTGGGGACGCCGAGAAAGCTGTATTTGTTTGGAGTATGGGCATTACTCAGCATGAGTGCGGTGAAGACAATGTGCGCTCTATTATCAACTTGGCGTTGACTAAGGGGTTTGTCGGCAGAGAAGGGTGTGGGTTGATGCCGATTCGGGGACACTCTGGAGTGCAGGGTGGAGCCGAGATGGGATGCTACGCCACAGTTTTCCCTGGTGGGAAGCCTATCACACCAGAGAATGCGGCAAAGCTGAGCGAACAATGGGGTTTTGAAGTCCCCACTACTGAAGGTTTAATTGCTCCGGAAATGATTAATGCTGCCTATGAGGGGCAGTTAGATGTGTTGTTTTCGGTGGGGGGGAATTTCCTGGAGGTTCTGCCGGAACCGGATTATGTGGAGGAAGCCCTGAAGCGAGTGCCTCTGCGGGTTCATATGGATATTATTTGTTCCAGCCAGATGCTCGTTGAGCCAGCTGATACGGTGGTTCTACTACCTGCAACCACGCGCTATGAAGTGCCAGGAGGAGTCACAGAAACCAGTACGGAGCGACGGGTAATTTTCAGCCCGGAAATTCCTGGACCCCGGATTGGTGAGGCGCGTCCTGAGTGGGAAGTGTTTATGGAACTGGCAAGGAGAGTACGTCCCGATTTGGCAGAGAAACTTAGTTTCGACGGCACAACCGCAATGCGCCAGGAGATTGCCCAGGTTATTCCTCAGTATGCTGGAATTCAGCACTTAAAGCAAGCAGAAGACCAGTTTCAGTATGGAGGGGCGCATCTGTGCTTTGGCTGGAATTTCCCAACAGCGGATGGAAAAGCGCATTTTGTAGCATTATCGCCATCGCAACGAGAATTACCAGAGGGCTGTTTCCTCGTAGCAACGCGCCGGGGTAAGCAGTTCAACAGTATGGTACAAGAGCGAAAGGATTCGATTACAGGCGCAATGCGAGAGGCGGTGCTGATTAGTCCGACGGATGCTGAGCAGTTGGGGCTAAAGGATGGTGATGCGGTAATTCTCAAGAACGAACTGGGTGAGTTGAAGGGGAGAGTTTACATAGCACCGATTAAGCCAGGGAACTTGCAGGTGCATTGGCCTGAAGGGAATGTGTTGTTGGATAAGAGTAAGCGCTCCAAGGAAGGAGTTCCTGATTACAACGCACTGGTACGCTTGGAAAAACCAACCTGACAGCAAAACCTTGTAGAGACGTTCCGGCGGAACGTCTCTACGACTGCTCAAAAACGTGCGGCAGGAATCATTTCAACCATCTGCAAATCACCTTAAGGAAACAACCATGCTTGGAGCGATCGCTGGCGACATCATTGGCTCAATCTATGAGAAGCAAAATATTAAGACAAAAGATTTCCCACTTTTTAGCACAAAATGTCGCTTCACTGACGACTCAGTTCTTACGGTTGCAGTCGCAGATGTCATTCTTAACAGTGGCAAATACGCTGACCGATTCAAATGGTATTACAGTTGCTATCCCTTTGCGGGTTACGGGAGGAACTTTAAAGACTGGGCTAAATCTAACAGTAGCGAACCCTACAACAGTTGGGGCAATGGTTCAGCGATGCGAGTCAGTCCTGTGGGATTTGCTTTCAATGACCTGGATACTGTCTTAGAAGAAGCCAAACGCAGTGCTGAAGTTACCCATAACCACCCTGAAGGCATTAAGGGCGCTCAAGCAACAGCATCTGCAATCTTTCTGGCACGTCAAGGTCATGAGAAAACGGCTATCAAATCCTATATCCAAACGACCTTTGGCTATGACTTGGAGCAAACCCTTGACCAGATTAGACCTACCTACCGATTTGATGTTTCCTGTCAAGGTTCTGTCCCTCAGGCAATCATTGCTTTCCTAGAGTCCACTGACTTTGAGGATGCCATCCGTAACGCGGTGTCAATTGGGGGTGACAGCGACACGATTGCTTGTATTACAGGTGGCATTGCCCAAGCATTCTATGGTAGTGTACCCAAACCGATTGTGGAACAGGTATTTTGTATTCTTGATGAACAGCTAGGCACTATCACTGAAGCGTTCCTGTTGAAGTATGGGGGAACAAATCCAGAGAAATTTCTCAAGCAAAATTGAAAGCCGCTGAATTCGATTTAAGCCGAATGGCACTTAGTTAAGCTCTTATCAACTCAACTCAGGTTGGTCTAGATGCTGGCGTAATTCTCTAAGTATTTGGTTATAAAGCGCTTCGTCATCTCCCTTGAGACAGACCAAGCTGTACAGTCGGACTAGATTTTCTTCCCGTCCTTTGAGCGGATGTTCTCCCAAATCAAGCACTTCTACT
>DATNQP010000117.1:0-4885 GCA_036703965.1 Leptolyngbyaceae cyanobacterium | reverse complement strand
ACTGGCTTTGATGCGTTCGCTACTGGCTCCTCAGGTTTGAGAACCTCAGGTGGCAGAGTAACAGAGTTCAGCGGTCTAGCCGCCGAGTTTGCCTCCGTTGGCACCATTGCCAGTGTAGATAGATTGGTAGACTCCTCAGACCTCAACTCCGCCAGACTGTCATTTAAGCGGTTCCGTTGCTCTTTTAACTGGTTAAGAGCAGCCTCTTGTCTTGCCTTTAAAAGGTCATTGACATTTCCAGGCACCGTGACCGATTCACCGGTTTTCAGCTGACTTGATTCCGACACAGGTACAGATGCTTGCAACTGGGTCGGCTTCACACCATAAGACTTTGATAACGTTTCGGCAGTCTCACCTGCTTTCACGTTGTGAACAATACCGTTCACTGGGGGAATTTTTAACTTCTGTCCCACCGGCAGAATAGCACTGGATGGAATCTTATTAGACGCTGCGATCGCTTCCGGCTGTACTGCATAAGACTTGGACAGTTCCCAGAGCGTCTCCCCTTCCTGCACTTTGTGTTCAACGACAGGCGACTGGGTGGGTTTTGATTCCACTGCCGCTTTTGGAGCTACGGGCGTTTGCCGCGTTGAGGTAGCGATGGCTCCAGGCTCAACTGCCGATGGAGACGGAACACTAGAACTCGGCTCAACGGGATGAGTTGTGAAACTCGGATCGAGTGTAACCGGCTCAACTGCCATGGCTTCATCGCCTTGTCGAGGCAACAATAAGCCAGAAGCCCCCATTGAAATTGCCAATCCAATCATGGCGGCAGAGGTGCGCGCTCTACGGTTCACCTCGGTCGGAATTACCGCGCCGACCGAATTCTTCTCTTCCGAGAGCTTCAATAACGCATCAAAGGAGTCTGCTGCACACGAAGGAACATGTTTAACCTTCTGCGTAAATGTTCGTTTCAAAAACGACCTCCTGGTGTGTGACGAGCGCTTAACAGTTCCTGAATGATTTTTTACCAGTCAATGAGGCAACTCACCTCAAAACGTGATCGAGATCACCGACATTAAGCATACTTAGGCAAGAGTACCTTGCTTTTTTAATTTAGACAAGCAGATGTGACCAGGTAAAAATTTTGTCATTGACAGCAACCGCTAGACCCACCCTTAAAGAAGCAATTATCGAGTGCCGCCGAGAAGGATATTCTGACAAGAGACACGGTCGATACTCGCACGGCTGTTGCCAAGGCTTTCTGGATAGAACATACTGACTGAAAAGGCTTTCCTCCGGAAAACGACAAAGATTAAAACAAAACTCAAGCATGTTTATGTTTACTGATAGTGGTCTTTCCAGAGCATCCTGATGCTTGCCTAGTTTAGCAATCGACTGATCACAGACGGCACTGTACGCTAATCTTGGCTAAAACAACAACCGTAGGATCTTACCTCTTCAACCCTAAGATTGCCAGTTCCTCTCTGCCTCAAAAGCTTTGTAAAAGCTAGGTTTTTCCTTGCTGGTAGGTGGTTTCAACTATTCAATCCTCACCCATTTGGGATGATAAAAATCTATCAGTCAGTTCCTCGCTGTTCCTCAAATTCTTTATACAAATTTCTTATCATAGGGGGATGATTTTCGTATTGTAGATAGCGGAATCCTCTGTCCCTAAATTCTGTGGCGAGAGGTAAATGAACAGAGGTGATGAGGCAAGATGTTGCGCTTCAGTCAGCTTTAATTAAATCTCATCAAAATTAAATACATTTATATGCATATATGAATAGAGTGTTGAGTGCTACCGACGGTCAGTCAGCTGTGGTTGATGTTGTTGAATTGGCTACTTCCAAAAATACTCTTAGACGAAAGCGAAATAATACTTGAAAGTGATGATGCTCCAGCAAGAGGCGGAGGGAAACATTCTGTCTACAGCAGACTTATCCCAAATACCCCAGCTGACGCCGCGCTTCAAATAAGCCAACAGCTGCGCTGACAGAAAGATTCAAACTGCGAACTCCACGCTGAGACATTGGGATAAAGACAGTAGCGCCACAGGCGTCCAAGACCTTGGAAGGCAAACCAGTGGTTTCGCTACCAAACAACAGCCAGTCATTAGCTTGAAACTGAAACTTAATATAGCTACATTTTCCAGCAGCGCTGAAGCCAATCCATCGCCCACCTTGCTGGTGGTGAAAGGATTTAAAGGCATTAAGCGATTCGTGGTAGTGAAGGTTGACGTAGGGCCAATAATCTAACCCCGCTCGTTTTAGGTAGCGATCGCTAATTTCAAAGCCCAACGGTCCCACCAAATGCAGCTCCGTGCCGGTTGCAGCGCAAGTTCGGGCAATATTGCCGGTATTTGGCGGAATTTGGGGGTGAACTAAAACAACCCTTAGCATGCAAAGCCTAGGAAATGCGCTCTAAATAGATGACCTTATCTAGGTACTGCCATATCTACCAAAAGACAGAGGTCATATATATTTTTTTAATACCAGGAGGCTCAAAAAAAATGATTAGATATTTTGATTTGTAAACCAGTGCTACTGTGCCAGAAATTAGGCAACCAACAACTGGCACAACTTGTCTTCAAGTTCTTGTTCTTGCTCAGCCATAGCTTGAATCGCCTCAATGATCACACTCCGGCTGTCGAGATCGTCTTGGTACCGTTTTAGCCACTGTTGAGCCGTATTTCCTTCTCGAAGAATTTTCTTGAGCGGAGAGAGGAAGCAACTGAAGCCCCGTTTTTTAGCGATCGCCCAGACATCTTGATAAATTTCCTCAATCCAATCTCGCGCCAGAATGACCCTACCATCTTGCCAATGCAGCAGTTCAGCATCCAAGCTGGATTTAGCGGCAGCAACTTCGTTCGCATCTGTCAGAGCAACTAGGTCAGCACTCGATAAGCTACTGCTCTGGAGGGGGTCAAGGCTGGGATCATCAAGGAGCTGAATGAGCCGTGCTTCCAGAAGTGCCATTACCGCTAACAGAGCAACTGGGTCTATTATCAAATCACAGATTCTCAGTTCCAGTCGGTTGAGGTCGTAGGGGCGTCGGTTACCATTCGGTCGGACGGATGCCCAGAGGTGACGGACATTTTGCATTGTCCCGGCTGCAAGCTGGTCTTCAGTCCATTTAATAAAGTGAGCGTGGCTTTCAAATAAGGGAACGTTACTAGGTGTCTTGGGAAAGAGTCCCCAACGGGTGGAGTGATAGCCGGTGGGCTGTCCATCAAGAAAGGGGGAAGAAGCACTGAGGGCAAGGTAGAGCGGGGCTTCCACACGAATCAGACGGCAAGCACACATCAGCATTTCTGGGTCACTGATTCCCACATTGATGTGAACGCTTGCCGTGACGACTTTGGTGCCATAGGTGCGCTCAATGTAGTCATGGTAGAGATTATGGGGGTCAGAGCGATAAAAGCGATCGCTCCCTGCCAGAGACAAAGTGCTCCCCGGAATCAGGGTGTAATTTCCCAAACGCGCTAAATAAGCTCGTAGCTGCCGCCGGGGACGCAGCAAGGCACACAATAACCGGTCGTAGGAATATAAAGGAGCGGTGGTATATTCCACATTACGGCTATCAGGTTCCCGCACAAATCCGTCTAGGGACGCCACAATTTGGTCGGAGAGACCAACAACCTCACCTTGGGGTGTCCCGGTGTACATCTCAATTTCAAAGCCTTTTGATAGCAGCACGGTTTCTCCTGGAGCTGAATAGAGCGTCGGGACTAGGGTTTGGAAGTAGGGAGTAGAAAGCAAAGGGTAGCATTTTTCTTGCCTCTCGCCTTCTATCTCTTTTCTAAAAAGAAAAGTGTAGCGAGGAAGACTAAATGATTCCTCTGTCAATAGTTTGGCATTAAAGTCGGTACTGGCGATAGACTTCACTGGCGGCGCGGTGAAGTAAGGAGTGCCGGTAGATGAGGGCGTCGAGGTCGTCAGCATAGCCGCCGCCAATTACACTCGCCACAGGATAGCCAGCCGCCACACAGGTCGTTAAAACCTGCATCTCGCGGCGGTAGATACCCATGTCGGTGAGAGATAATTTACCCAAGCGATCGCCTGCGTGGGGGTCAACACCCGCATCGTACAGCACTAAGTCAGGTTGGAACCCAGAGAGTAAGTCAGGGAGATATTTTGCCAGGGTTTGCAGATAGGCATCGTCATCCATTCCCACGGGCAGGGGAACGTCTAAGTCACTTTTTTGTTTGGTTCCAGGGAAGTTGACTTCGCAGTGCATGGAGAAGGTGAAGATGCTCTTGTCATCTTGGAAGATAAAGGCTGTGCCGTCTCCTTGATGGACATCGAGGTCGAGGATGAGAATTTTTCTAGCCAGTCCCAGTTGTTGAAGGACACGGGCAGCAATGGCTAAATCATTGAAGATACAAAAACCCGATCCATAACTGGGAAAGGCATGATGAGTGCCACCTGCTGTGTTGCAGGCTAAACCATACTTTAGCGCTAGCTGGGCGGTGAGAATTGTGCCACCTACGGCTGTGCAGGTGCGATTTACCAGGGCGGGACTCCAGGGTAGGCCGATTCGTCGCTGGGCTTTGGCGTCGAGGGTGCCTTCACAGTAAGCTTGGACATAGTCCGGAGTGTGGACTAGTTCAATCCATTCTGTCTGCGGGAGTTTTGGGGCGTGGAATTGCTCTGGAGTAGCAACGCGATCGCTTTTGAGCAGTTCGTAGAGTTTCCCAAATTTAGGCATGGGGAAGCGATGCCCCTCTGGCAGAGGTGCGACGTAATCGGGGTGGTAAACAATTGGTAAGTGCATTAGGAGCCGTATAAAAATAACTCCGACCTTTATAGAACCTATTTGACATCTTAAGAAGTGGCTGAAAGCCTCTTAATCATTAACCTGATGAAGCAAAGGTTGATTTTGGTCGTGGCATTGGCTAAGGTTCGCTCAAAGTTCTTCACCAGAATCTTACAGCGCTCCATCC
>DATNQP010000116.1:0-12695 GCA_036703965.1 Leptolyngbyaceae cyanobacterium | reverse complement strand
TTGGGTTTGTAACTGCCCTAGCTGGTTTGCCAGTTGCTGCCGTGCTGGGTCGAGGCTGCTATCTTGGCGAATTTTAGCAGGTAGTGGTGTTAACATACCGCCCCCACCCAGAACTTCACCAGCTCGCTGCTGTAGGAGCATTTCGTAAGACTGTTGCTGTTTGCGTAAGGCAATCATCTGTGGGTGTTCAGATCGCAAATCACGACGGAGAATTTCTATCTGTGTCTCAATTTGAAGAATCTGTGCCCGCAGGTTAGCGATAATCGGGTCAGCACTGAGAGCAGAAGAGGTATAAGCTTGGTCAGGATTCAAACCCAGCTTTTTCACGAGACTATTGATTTGAGTTTCAACCCCCTCTAATGTGAGTTGAATCTGCCGTTGCTGTTCTTGGCTACCGGTAATTCCGCCTACTAAAGTACCATCTTGAGCCGCAAATAGAGCGGGACCCTCGATGCGGTCATAGCGCTCTAGCTTCTGTTCTACCTCCCTGAGTTCCTTTTGCGCCTCAGGTAAACGCTTGTCAATCGCCTCAATTGTTGCTCGGAGTCGTGATGTGTTGACCAAACGGCTTTGCTCAACCATCTTCTTCAGTAGCACATCTAAGACAGTTGCAGCAATTTTTGGATTGTCATCCGGGAACGTTACTTTGATGATTTGTGGTGGTGGTGGCTCTCCTTTTTTTCCTGCCTTCGGCAACTGAATCTCTACCTTCTGTACGATATCTCGCGGCTTGAGTTTCGCTTGCTCTGCCGCTGGCTTAACCACATTCTCCGCCAAGAGAATGTCAGGCGTTAGTTGCCTCCCCAACTCCTGAATTTGTCCCCCTGTCTCGGAAAACAATTTTGCAGGAGTGTTATAAGCCAGAACACCTTCAGCAAAGTAAGTGGGCGGAGGGGGGGGCTGGATGGCAACAACACCTGATATCCCCGTAATCACAGCAAAACTGGCAAGTCCAAGCAGCTTATGGCGCTCAAGGGTGATGATATAGCGTTTTACCAGGGGGGGAGTCATGGCAATTTCAGCGAATG
The DNA here is from genome assembly GCA_036703965.1 of Leptolyngbyaceae cyanobacterium. Classification (GTDB taxonomy): domain Bacteria; phylum Cyanobacteriota; class Cyanobacteriia; order Cyanobacteriales; family Coleofasciculaceae; genus DATNQP01. The sequence continues at coordinate 11,667 of DATNQP010000116.1, read as the reverse complement.
TTAGAGAAAGCAGGAGTTAGGGATTGGAGAATCTGGTGAAGGAATCGGTAGAAATGCCTCTAGCTCACACAACTGTTGATCAGAACGCTTGCCCCTGCTATTGTGATGAATCTTGATCTTGGTTGCCTGATGAGGGTCTAAACAGGTTATTTGCACTATCTCTTAAGGAATCAAAAAATAGCACGAAGCCCAGAACATCCCTGAAGGGTTGAGTAAAGGTACTAAGCGCATAGGTAAGCCGAGCGATGAGGTTACGACCCACAACGATAACATCGTTATTCTGGAGCGGGACATTTTGCGAGATATCACCCATGAGAGCACTTTTCCCATTGAGTTGCTGAGTGACAGCTTTACCTTGTTCGGGATCGAAACGAATCAAGGCAATTCGCCGCAGATTTGCATTATCTGAGCTAGGACCGATCGCCGTTAAGGCATCAACAAATGTACTACCATTCGGCAAAGTAACATTGCGGATTCCTCCACCACCAGCGTAGCTCAAAACTCGGACGTTGATTTGTTGCTGAGCAACGGTAGAGCGAGAAACCAGCGACCGGTCATAATCGGTCGCCGTACCGACCTCTAATTTAGACACAATTACGGCATCGCCATCCTGGAGGCGCAAATCGGGTAGACTTGTCCCATTTTGTAGAGGCGTAAACAAGTCAACCTGTTGCTCAAGAATTGAATTATTAACGGCTGACCGACGACGCACCAAGATGGTTCGCAGATCAGCAGTAGTTGAAATGCCCCCAGCAACTAGCAGAGCCGCTGAGAGCTGTGAGCCGGGTTGAAGCGTATAATATCCGGGTCGCAGTACTTCACCCGTTATGGTGACCTGGGCAGGACGCACATTCGCCAGTGTGACGATGACTTTCGGATCGATCACAAATCTATTTAAGCCCGTGCGAATTCTTTCTTGGACTTTTTCGACGGTAAGTCCCGATAATTGCAGGGGTCCCAAGAGTGGCGCTACAACAGTTCCTTGTAAGTTAAGGGTACCCGAGAAACTGAGGTCAGGAAACCGTTCCACTGTAACCGTTATTGCATCTCCTGGCCCTAGCTGATATTGATTAAATTGAGCGGGGGAACTAGGATTCAACGGCTGGTCTGGATAGCCTAGTGGGGGTACTGGCGCATTGGGATCGGGAAAATCCTGGTTAGGGTCATTGGGATCGAAGGGTTCGGGAGGAGCAAGAATCGGCAACTGAGCGCGATCGCCTAAGTTTTGTGCCGACGCGGGTAAATCCCCTGTCGTTTGACCTACCGCCACCCTAACCAACATACCCGACTGAATAACCCATAGTAGCGTCGTACCCGACAGTAGGGACGCTGTGCCGTAAAGACCAGCAACACTAAGGGCGATTAACCGATTTCCCCGTAACGCAAATTGAGTAGTGTTTAGTTCTGATTTTGAATTCATCGAGCGCTCGACGCTCTACCTAAAGGACCCGCCATCAAAGCGGTCTGAACCATTTTACCTAGAGATTCTGCTAACGGTCGGGCTGCTTCTATATCACCTAATGGTTCAATAGGAAGCTGGAGGCAAACAGCCACCCAAGGAACTCGACTCCGTCGCCATTGAGCGAATTGATCGGCCCAGAACCACCGGCTAGGGGCAGGGTGACCTCCCCCTGACATGGCATACCATTGCAGCACTGCCACTGTTTGCCGTTGATTCCAAGCGCGAAAGAACCTCGCTTCCACCTCAGCAGCCGGTGTTGCCGGTTTTGACACCCCAGTTGCCAACTGGGATGACTCAACGGCAAACTGCATTTTTTTATAAGAATCTGTCTGCCAATGCTCAAATTCTTTGACATCAACCCATTCAACCTCAGGCTGCGCCTTATGATCGTTTTGGGGAAGCAGTAGCAGTCGCACTGGTTTTGGGTTGTCGCGATCGATTTCCTGAATCGACCATTTATGACTGCCAACAAGCTCTATTTTGTGATCAAGTGTTTTCCAGCCAGGAAGCTCTAGCCCCGTCTGTCGAAGTTCTTTGAGCTGCTTGAGGTTGGTCACGGCTGGCACTTTTGCCCAAGACCAGTTTCCCGACAAGTAGCCAGGTACAGCCGCGATTCCGACCAACAGTAACAAAAAACATAACACAGCGACTCTAGGAAGAATTCGCAATTGTAGTGACTTGGGCAGACTAAATGATTTCAGCATGTTGACCTTCTGGGAACACCCTCATGACAACGTTTCATGGCTTTCTCCATCATTAGGAGGCTGTGTCTCAAGAAGGCTAACTTCAGAGTTGAATGGAGAAGGCTGTGGATAGTATTTTTCAATGACATTCAGGAGTAGCACTAGGGAACCCAGCATACAAGCAGAATATACATCGCCGCCCCAACCGTCATGCAGCCACTCAAATGCACCTGCTTGACCTGTGCCATGAAAGAACGTCAGGATAGTGTTGCGGATGATATTAGCGCTGACACTGATAATCGCTGCACCCGATAAAAAGATGATTGACGTCTGCCGTGAGACCCAGGCACCGCTCCAGTAGAGCAGCATCATGCCCACATACATTGTCGTGAATAACATCTTCAGACCAGCACAGTATGGCGCAACTTCCACAACTCGTCCACCTACATATAAATAAATCTCCTGTACTGTTACATTCATGCCCAACTGAACCAGGATAAATCCAGCGACTCCCGCAATAAATTTCTGTAGAGGCATCGTAAAGGGCGCAAGCAGGTAGGGAACAGCTGTTGGTGTCGCCAGAAACACAAGCAGGAGTGGAAAACTCAGAAGCTTAAAGCCACGAATTCCCTTAAACGACAGGACTATACCGGTTAATAGGGCGGGGAAGGATAAATTTACCAGTTCTGATTGACCGTTGAGATAAAATACTCCTCCCAGTACCAGTAAGGCAACACCCAGGGGATGGGTAGTATCGGGCAGCTGATGCCACTGCTTCCGATGCGTCCAGACGATATAGGCAGCGAAGGGCAACCCAATCAGAGCATGGCTGAAGTACTCATGCTCAATGCTGATACTTTTATGCAGCCAGCCATCAACCCAGTGAAGGAGCAGGGGCGCATAAAGAATGACCAGCAAAGCAATAATTATGCCATCCATCAAGTAGCGCTCAATGGCAATGGGAATCTTACTTCGATATTGCATAGTATTACCCTGGAATTACAGCAGCAGGACGAGTCTTGATGACGCTTTGTAAGCCGTCAACCACCTCATTAATTTGAGTATGGCTTAAGCCGGGATACATAGGTAGAGATAAAATTTCGTTGCAGAGAGTTTCGGCATGGGGAAAATCACCAGCTTTGTATCCCAAATATTCGTAAGCGGGTTGGAGATGGCAGGGGATAGGATAATGGATGCCAGTTTGAATTCCAGCGGCAGCCAGTTCATCCTGGATAGTCTGGCGGTCTACAGGACATTCAGCGGTTATGCGAATCACGTAGAGATGATAAATGTGACCCGTACCACTCTGGTTTTGCATCGGGAAAATCCCTTGGCTACCAAGCGGTTCTAGTAGAGCGTCATAGTGTGTCGCCGCCCAGTTACGGGACTGGTTCCACCCATCTAAATGGGGCAGTTTGACATCAAGCAGAGCGGCTTGCAGAGTATCTAAGCGGCTATTTGTACCGAGGTCAGGGTGGAAATATTTACGAGGTGCCCCATAATTGCGGAGCGATCGCATTTTTGTTTCCACTGTCGCATCATCCGTGATGACGATTCCACCATCACCAAAGGCACCCAAATTCTTACTGGGGTAGAAGCTAAAGGCAGCCGCCTTCCCCACCGAACCTGCACGATAGCCTTCCCGATGTGCCAGGTGCGCCTGAGCCGCATCTTCAAAAATCAGCAAATTGTGGGCGTCTGCCAACTCCAATAACTGGCGCGGCGACACCATCTGACCATAGAGATGTACTGGTAAAATCGCTTTGGTTTTTGCTGTAATTGCTTTTTGGGCAGCCATTAGGTCAATTAGACCAGTTTGGGGGTCGCAATCTACTAAAATCGGTGTCGCACCACTGTGCAGGACGCCAATCACTGTAGCGATAAAGGTATTGGCGGGGAGAATCACTTCGTCCCCCGCACCAATGCCACAGGCTTTTAATCCCAGGGCGATCGCATCTGTTCCCGATGCTACTCCTATGCCGTATCCAACACCCGAAGCCGCCGCAAACGCAGCCTCAAAATCCGCTAAGGCTTGACCTAAAACAAAATCTCCTCGTTGCACTACAGCTTGGATCGCTTGTTCCAGCTGAGCTTGAATTGGCTGGTGTTGCAGCGTGAGATCCACAAACGGAACTTTTACCGGGGCATTATGGCTCATATATATCAAGAAGAGTGTGCCGCTGTTTACTTATTAAAAAACGCTAGTTTTCTATTATCTATTTATGTCGAATCTACCGCCTTCTGCACACCCCACAACCGTCAAGACTTTGTAAAGGTTTTGTGAACGCTCAGTAATCCTTTATTCCTCAAGCCGAATAACTTATTTCCATTGTGAAGCGTTTTTCTGCTATTTGCTACCTTAATACCTTAAATTAGCTACATTTTGCAAAGAATGTAAAATTAATCAACAAGAAAACTTCCCTTTGCTTTTTTAAGTCCCTGAGTGAAATTAAGCATTGACATTTGAAGTTTTAATTGTTAATTTTTTGACGCGCCGATTCCAAGAGCAGGCGTTGCTCAGCACGAGCGATCGCACTGTAGGTCGGTTCGACATCATTCACATCGACAGAAATTGATGTGATGCCCCATTGCACCAATAACTCAATTAGTTCAGGATACTGAGCTGGTGCTTGACCACAGATGGAGCAGGGGATGCCAGCCATTTTTGCTGTTTCGATGAGTTGCTTAACAGCACGCTTCACCGCTGGATGACGCTCGTCTAGTACAGAACCCAACTCCCCTTGGTCGCGGTCAACCGCTAGCAACAGTTGAGTTAAATCATTGGTACCAATTGAGATGCCTTGAACACCAGCTTCAACGTAATCCGGAAGCAGAAACAACACTGAAGGCACCTCTGCCATAATCCAAAGTTGAAAATGGGGATTCTCGGTCAGTCCAGCCTGTTCTACGCGGCGGCGGCAAAAAGTAAACTCCTCAACAGTACGAACAAAGGGCAATATCAGCCGGATGTTCGTGTACCCATAGGAGTAAACCTGTCCTAACGCTGCCAGTTCCAAATCGAAGTAAGTGGGGTCACTTAGATAGCGACGAGTGCCGCGTAGACCTAGCATGGGATTAACTTCCGGTTCCGAAACGGAGGTGGCACCAGAAAGAAATTGAAATTCATGCGATCGCCAATCCAAAGAGCGATAAAATACCGGTCGTGGTGCAAAGGCAGCAGCAAACTGCACGATGAACTGGGCGAGGCGTGTCACTAAGTCGCCCTCTAGACCGAGTCGCAACCACTCGGCGGGATGAAGATTTTCCAAAGCCTCCAGCATCATTAGTTCCGAGCGCAATAACCCCAGTCCATCTACTGGCAGACCAACAACTTTTTCCAGGGACTTGGTCTGACTCAGATTGACTAACAGTTGAGTGGCAATTGGGAAATAAGGTTGAAGGTTGAAGGTGGGAAGGCTGGAAGGTTGGAAGTTGTTTCCCGAAGGGTAGGCGGCTTCGCCTTCGCTTAAGGCTTCAGCTTTCAATCCTTTCCCAGTCCCTAGTCGATGAATTTCTCCCCGTTCACCATCCACCAGTAGAAACTCACCGCTTTGAATCAGTTGGGTAACACCAGCCGCACGGACGACGGCTGGAATGCCTAGTTCTCTGGCAATAATCGCGGCATGGCAAGTCATTCCTCCTTGTTCAGTAACCACACCAGCAGCTTGTCTGAGTAAAGGGAGCCAATCAGGGGCAATGCTTTGGGTAACCAAAACCCTTCCTGGTATCATCACTTCCGGGTTTTGGCTTCCAGCCATTATGACTTGAGCCGGTGCTGTGACTCGTCCTCCTGCGGCTGGTAGTCCTCTAACTAAATAAGGGGTTGGAGGTTCGGTGGGCCGTAAGGGGTGAGAGTTTATGGCTCTTGAGTGAGGAGTAAATTGGGTGAGATATACCTGTGGGTCCGAGTTTTCTGGCATTTGATAAATTGTCCATTCCAAAGAAAAAGCTGAACTAACTTCAGCAGTCAGCCGCTGGGACAGCTCAATCAGCTGTTTTAAGTATTTCTCTTCCAAGGCGTACTGTTTTTGTTGCTCCTCACTGGGGAGATAAGCCTGCAAGCTACTCTCTCCCAAAGTGTAGGACTCTTGTTTGTTGCTCAGACGATAGGCACGGGTTTTGCTACCCAAGGCTCGATTTTTTTCTGTACCCGTTTGTGCCTGTAGCTGGTAGTAGTCTGGAAAAACTTCCCCCTTGGCGAGGGCTTCTCCAAGACCCCAGGTGGCTTGGATGTTCCAACCCGTGGAGTCAGCGACTAAGGTTCCTGATGCGATCGCATCCCAAATGGGTTGCACCAAGACGGCCAGAGCAAGCTGTGGTAGATCAATACCAATACGCTGACAGTAAAATAGACTTCTAGCACGAAACAGTTCTGCCCAAACTCGTTTTAAAGAGACTGCCAGGGCTTCTGGTTGCCTTGGACAAATGTAAGATTCCAAAATCCCAAGAGGTTGTAGGTCAGCAGGGGTTGCAGGTTGAAGGTTTGAACTTTCAAAGTGCAACCTGCCAACGTGCAACTCTTTCGATAGCAGCGACACGGAAGGACTCAAAATCATTGCTGGTGCCTGGACAATCTCAGCCGCACTGAAGAGTTCTGATTCCCACATAGCTGGCATTGCCGCTTCTGTAAGCTCTTGACGAATCTGTTGCGCGACTAGCTGCAACTGACGAGGATTGTCCACATTCACATGAAAAGAAGAATGGGACCAGTCTGCTAAGAGGGGGTTCGACTTGCTCAAGATTTCTAGAAATTCCCAAAACGCGATCGCCGGAACCACAAAACCAGGCACAACCGGATAGTCACGCTGCAAAAGCTGACTTAAGTTGAAGGCTTTATTCCCCACCCAGGGGGGTTGTGAGGGTTGAATCTGATCAAGCCAGTAGAGGTTGTCCACAATTAGCTCTTCATGCAATTTGCCATCTTAATTGGAATGGTACTGACTTATTGACACTCCAACGGCTGAAAGTACGTTGGATTCTTGGTTCAACCAGTCGGCTTGCTCGGTAACACTCCCAGGAAATTCAACCACAAAGAAACCTAATGCATCTTGCTTAAGTCGTACCTCAATTAGCAAGATGCATCATTTATGTCATATTGTAAAAATTCCCTAAAGTTGAGTTGAAATCCAGTAGTGTACTGACTTTTGTGACCAAATTAGGCATCAGATGGAGATTTCGTTAATTAAACCACTGCAATCGGAAGCCCAGACCCTAGCGGCTGAAGCGAGACTGGAAGTATCCGTCATTGTGCCGATCTACAACGAAGTAGAGAGCTTGCCGCCCCTGCTTGAGGCGATCGCTACTACGATGCTCACTGAGCAGCTGAGTTACGAAATTATCTGTGTCGATGATGGTTCCACTGACGGTTCAGCTGAACTGCTTAAACAGCTAGCCCAGACTCGCACAGACCTTCGAGCCGTATTGCTGCGTCGCAACTATGGTCAAACTCCAGCGATGGCAGCGGGATTTAACTATGCACGAGGTAAAGCAATTATCTCGTTAGATGGCGACTTACAGAATGATCCAGCAGACATTCCCCGGCTACTAGCAAAGTTACAGGAAGGTTACGACCTGGTTAGCGGTTGGCGTCAAAACAGGAAAGATGCGGCTTTAACTCGGTTACTCCCCTCTAAGATTGCTAACTGGATCATCGGGCGGGTTACGGGCGTGAGGATACATGACTATGGCTGTTCGCTCAAAGTTTACCGCTCAGAACTGATAGCAGATATGAATCTGTATGGGGAGTTACACCGATTTTTACCAGCACTGGCTTTTATTGAGGGAGCGAGAATTGCCGAGTTGCCGGTGCGTCACCATGCTCGTCGCTTTGGTCGCAGCAAGTATGGCTTGTGGCGCACATTCCGGGTGGTGATGGATTTATTAACCATCTGGTTTATGAAAAAGTTCCTGACACGCCCTATGCATGTATTTGGGATGTTTGGCTTACTCTCAATGATGCTGGGAATTTTGTTAGGGGGATATTTAACCTTTGTTAAACTGGCTCTGGGAGAGAGTATTGGCAATCGACCCTTGCTAATCTTGGCGGTCGTACTGCTGTTGACTGGAGTTCAGTTGTTCAGCGTTGGGCTATTGGCAGAACTATTAATGCGAACCTACCACGAATCTCAAGGAAGACCAATCTATCGGGTGAGGGAAGTAGTTGAACCTAGCGTTAAGAATATTAAACAGGAGTGATGATACCTGTTACTCGGGGCGGGTTTGGCAGGCATCTTCTGGACACACAAGCAATTTAGGAACACAACCTGCCCATTCAGGAAAGTTTGGGAGTGAAAGTTTTTAGGACGCTTGAGGCGCAACAACGTAAAAACCTGTTAGTTTTATTTGTTGCTGGGTTATTCTTCTGGTCTAGTTTGGCTTCTTTACTGCCGACCCTACCACTCTACGTTGAAGATGTTGGTGGGACAACGCAACAGGTTGGCGTTGTCATGGGCGCATTTGCTATAGGACTGTTGCTGTTTCGTCCTTGGCTAGGGAAAGTAGCTGATCAGCGTAGTCGCAAGCTGGTGGTGCTGATTGGTATGGCAGTAGTCGCAGTAGCGCCTTTAGGCTACCTGTTTGTCAACTCGATTCCTCTGCTGCTTTTAATTCGGGCGTTTCATGGCATTAGTATTGCCGCCTATACCACCGGCAGCAGCGCTCTCATCGTCGATTTGTCGCCAGTACGTCAGCGGGGTGAGTTAATTGGCTACATGAGTCTGACTAATCCCATAGGCGTTGCGATCGGACCAGCGATGGGCGGATTTATACAACAGCAAGCTGGTTACCCGCCTTTGTTTCTTTTCTCTTTTGGAGTGGGGCTGCTGGGTTTTTTCTGTGCGTCTCAGGTTAAAGAACCCCCTATCCTAGCTCACTCCGAAATCGAGAGTACCCAATCTCAAACTGATGAAGTGTCAGTTAAGCCTCAAACCGAGCAGTTCTGGCAACTGCTGCTGAGTCCTCGCCTACGCATTCCTGCTTTAGTCTTGCTGCTGACAGGTTTAATCTTTGGAGCAATAGCGACGTTTGTCGCTTTGTATATCAGAGAGGCAAAAGTTGACTTGAATCCTGGGTGGTTTTACACAGCTGCTGCCGTATCGAGTTTTAGTGTTCGCTTAATCACAGGTCGCGCTTCCGATCGCTATGGTCGAGGGCTGTTTATCACGATCAGTCTGATTTTCTATAGTTTGTCGATGCTGCTACTCTCCCATGCTCAAAGCAGTATTTCCTTTTTGCTAGCGGGTTTTTTGCAGGGGGCTGCAAGCGGTACCTTACTTCCCATGATGATTGCGTTAATTTCTGACCGTTCTTACTCTCATGAACGAGGAAGGGTCTTTTCCCTCGGCATTGCTGGGTTCGACTTAGGGATTGCGATCGCAGGACCAGTTTTTGGTACCTTTGCTGAACAGTTGGGCTACCAGGGCATCTTTTCTCTCACTACAGGTTTGGCCTTGCTCGCTCTGCTCATTTTCATGACACAGAATAGTAAAAATTTATCCCATTCCCTGCGGTTTGCCATAGGTCGTGAGCAGGATGTCTATGCTTTGAACAAGAAGAATACAGGAGTTCAGGAGTTCAGGAGTTCAGGAGAATCCTGAACAGGATAAAGGCGATCGCAGTTAAATTAAGTGCGATCGCCTTTTGGTTGTCGTCTCAGATAGAGACGCTCTAAATTACGTCTCTACGCTATCTCTCAAGAGGATTGACGATGACCTATGAATTACTTATGAGGTCATCACGGATTCAGAGCCTTGGGTAGCTTCAGTGTTACTTTGGTCAGAAGTGTTATGACCATTAACCTGTCCGCTCTTGCCTTCTAGAGTCGTAGAAGACTCTGTCCCAGCGATCGCTTGATTGTCACCCAGGTTGATTTTGACCACTCCCCGCTGCGCTTGTTCCACTTTAGGCAGCGTTAGTGTCAAGATGCCATTCTTGAACTCAGCTTGTACCCGATCATTTTGGACATGAACAGGCAAAGGAACCAGCCGTTGGAATTTACCATAGCGGAATTCTGAGCGGAAGAATCCTTTCTCTTCAGCCTTGTTCTCATAGCGATGTTCACCCGCAATAGAGACAGCGTCCCGAGTGACGTGAACATCTAAATCCTTTGCTTCAATACCGGGAATTTGCGCCCGTAGAATCAGGTTTGCATCCGCATCTTGGAGTTCAACCAAAGGCATCCATGTCATCTCAGACTCGCGGTTGCCTCCTGCTAGTTCGTCAAACAGTTGGTCAAATTGATGGCGTAAGGTTTCTATTTCGCGGAATGGTTGCCAACGTATCAGTGCCATACGTTAATTACCTCCGTAACAGTCTACAATCACTAAATGTTTCAGTTTATTTAATAGGAGCCAATCACGTCGCCATAGATTTAGCTACCTACTCAAATCAACAAGCTAAAGTCGAGAAGCGGCTCGACCTAAGGCAAGAGAACCAGTTTATCTATGTCAGTAGCTGCGGACATTTCAATATCAACGCGGCTTCAATGCACAGGACTGATTAACTTGCCTTTAATTACATATTGCTCCAATTAAATGAGTCTGTCAGTGAGGAAAACCCTACCAGCCAGTGATATTTCCCACCCAGCTGGCAAGGACTACTAAACGTGGGTAACCAGCAAATCTGTGACGGCTGGCTTGTGTTCAATAGACCTCTTGCAAAAATCCTTGAAAGGACGAAGCATTCGTGTAAAAATCCAGTTGTAAGCGCCATAAATTAAGGCACGAATGCTTCGCCCCTACAGGCGCATTGCAACTTTTGCAAGAGGTCTAATATTTTCGTGTTCACGATTACCGGACGACTTAATATAAACTAAGTCTTCCGGTAGAAAGTAAGCCTATTCTTCAGTTATACGGTTAGAAAAACCGTAGCAATTACTTTGATTACCGGGGGTTGGTTGTCCCTTTCAAGGGGGTGCGTCAAAACCAGTTGGTGATATGCAGAAAATTTCTCCGCGTCCCCAGGTCCCCACGTCCCCGCGTCCCCGTGTCCGTCTCAACCAACTACTTATGACCACACCCGTTTCAAGGTAGTCTAGCGACTCGCCCCTACATTGGATATAAAGCGATCGTTCACGTAGCTCCCCAGAGTAATCCCGTTCGTTCAGCCACTGATGTTGTCGCCTACGCCTCCTACTGGGGGCGAATTACTGCCAGGGAAGTGGCTCAAGCCCTCGACTTGCAGATCGAAGCCGCCAAGGAGGCGCTGGAAGACGCAGTGGCTGACGGAAGGCTAATTAGGGCTGATCGGGTCTACCTCGCTTCGGCAACTCTGCCCTCATCGTAGAACCGTTGCCCCACTCATGTCTTATAACGTTCGGGTTGTATCTTCTTGGCTTAATTGCTGTTCAACACTGCCAATTGCGGCATTAAGTCCAGCTAGCCGGATTTCTAAATCACCCCGCATCCATTTAAGAAACTTGAGCTTACGCTCCAGGTTGGTTCTCCGAGAAACAGTTTCTCCACCGTAGCAAGAGTTATCCCAATTCCAGAAAGGAAACATAATCTACCTTTGCCTATCTAACTC
>DATNQP010000115.1:0-3372 GCA_036703965.1 Leptolyngbyaceae cyanobacterium | reverse complement strand
TCCAAGTGCAGTTACACCCAGGAGATGTGGTAGTGTTATACACCGATGGGATAACAGAAGCTGAAGATATCAATCGAGAGCAATACGGATTAGAGCGGTTGTGTGAAGTGGTCAGCCGCCACTGGGAGCGCTCGGCACAAGCAATTAAAGAAGCCGTGATTGAGGATGTGCGATCGCATATTGGCGAACAGAAAGTTTTTGATGATATTACGTTGGTAGTGCTGAAGCAAAAATAAGTAGTATTAGAGGATTTAGTGACTATGACTCAGATATTTGGAGATTTCCAAGAGAATATACCGACCAATCATGAATTCTTGATCATTGGCTTTTTTCCTCACTCCCTCCCCCTCAAGCAGCGCTGGCGAAATAATGGCTTATCGGCAGATTTTGTCGCTGATTATTTAACGACTTTCTTTCCTGCTGATGAGAGTCAACCCGGTAGTCTTGAAAGACAAATCCAGCTAAAGACAGCGGTGAATTACATCGCAAATGAATTAATCGACAACGCAATGAAGTTTAACGATGAAACCTCAGATTATCCTGTCAAGTTTGGACTTCACTTAGTTGAAAATAAACTGGTGCTGACTTCAACAAACTGCGTCTCTTCGCAAATATTGGCTAATTTTTATGACTTCATTAAGGAATTAAAAAACTCGGATCTAGAAGATTTATACATTCAACAGTTAGAAAAAGGTGCTCTAGAGGAGAGCTACCAGTCTCGCCTAGGTATCCTAACCATGATGAAGGATTATTTAGCTACCTTAGGCTGGAAGATTGAGACGGTGCAAAAAGAGCCGGAAATTATTACTTTGACTACAATGGTACAGCTTACCGTATAAAGTATAGGGTTCATCCAACTAGTAGGTAAGAAACTTGATAGAGCATGGAAATTAAGACTGACGACTATAGTGTATTCTACGAGCCAACGACGGCAACTGTGAACTTCCAAGGTTTACTACGGCTACCTGGGATACCTGAGTACGAACCAATCGTGCAGTTGCTCAATGATGTAACTGAGCAGGAGCCGCCAACAATTATAATGAACCTACAAGAGCTGAAATTTCTCAACAGTTCAGGGATGAGTGTCTTGTCTAGGTTTGTGATTGGTGTGCGTAAAAAGAAGACAGTTCAGCTAGTAGTCAAAGGCTCTCAAGGTATCCCCTGGCAGGAGAAGTCCTTGAATAATTGGCAGCGGTTGATGCCTACCTTGACGCTGGAATGGGAATAGGACGCTATTCAAAATTAGACCTATTGCAAAAATCCAGGGAATGGGCGAAGCCTTTGTGTAAAAATACTGGAATAGAGCGGCAAATTCTGGTACGAATGCTTCGCCCCTACAGTTATAAATCGACTTTTGCCAGAGGTCTATTGAGTTAATTTAATTTTCATAAAACTACCCGGCGCTCAACTAAATTTCTCTGAAAAAGGCTATATGCACCAGACTTGAGTCATCTTTAGAAAAAGGCCCTTAGATTTTTTATGTCGCCGTTGAACCAACCTTCTTCTCGGTCTGGAGTACGAGTTGGCATCTTGCATTCCCAAACTGGCACAATGACTCTCAGTGAGAGTCCGTTGATCGATGCGGCACTGATGGCGATCGCACAAATCAATCAAGCAGGAGGAGTTCTGGGTCAACGCATCGAACCCCTTGTTGTTGATGGAGCGTCCGATCCGGCAGAATTTGAACGCCAAGCCAGAAACCTAATTCAATCGGAGCGAGTCGCCAGCGTTTTTGGCTGTTGGACTTCCGTCACCCGCAAAGCCGTCAAACCCGTATTCCAGGAGTTGAATGCCCTTCTGTGGTATCCCTTACAGTACGAAGGACTCGAAAGCTCCCCAAACATCTTCTATACCGGGTGTTGCCCCAATCAACAAGTCGAACCCGCCGTCACTTGGCTACTGCAAAATAAAGGCAAGCGATTCTATCTGCTCGGTTCCGACTACGTTTTCCCGCGCACAGCAAACAAGCTGGTTGTAGCGCAACTGAAACAGCAGGGGGGAGAAGTGGTGGGGAAAGAATACGTTGACCTGGGGGAGACTGATTTTACCGACATCATTGCTCGAATTCGCGACCTGCGCCCTGATGTCGTCTTCAACACCCTCAACGGCGACAGCAACCAAGCCTTTTATCACCAGTACCGAGACGCAGGCATCACGGCAGATGAAATTCCCATCCTAGCTGTGAGCGTAGCAGAAGCAGAATTGCAAAGCATCGGGGATGCTGCGGTCGGTCACTACGCCAGTTGGAGTTACTTTCAGAGTATAGACACCCCTGAAAATAACAGGTTTGTCGAAAATTTTCAGGCTCGCTATGGCGCGAATCGAGTCACCTCCGACCCCATTGAGGCAGCTTACAGCCAAGTCTACCTTTGGAAACAAGCCGTAGAAGCTGCCCAGTCTTTTGAGGTGGATCGCGTGCGGGTTGCTGCCTACGGTCAAAGCTTTGCTGCGCCAGGGGGGCTGCTCAAAATCGAGCCAAATCACCACGTTTGGAAGGACTTCTACATTGGACAGATTGTACCTGGCGGACAATTTTCCATTGTCTACAGTAGTAAGGCACCGATTAAACCCCTGCCTTGGCTCGGCGTCGAAGAGCTGAGTTTTGACAAATCAGAATTGGTCATTGATATGCTGGCTCAGGTGAGCCAAGGGATTCAGCAAGCTTGGCTCTTCGAGCAAAAGTCCCGCCAACTCGAAGCCCTCACGCAAGAGTTGCAGCACGTCCAACAAGCCTTGCGGGAGAGTGCGATCAAGCTAGGCAACCATAATCTAGCTTTGACAAAATTAGCTAAAAGCCCAGCCCTCCATCAGGGGGATTTAAAAGCCGCTTTAAAAGAAATCACAGAAGCCAGTACACAGAACATTGGGGTTGAACGCGCTAGTGTATGGCTGTATGACAAAACAGGTACTAAAATCAAGTGCCTTGACCTGTTTGAGAAGAGTCCTAACCAACATAGCGAAGGCGTTGAACTAGCAGCAGCAGACTATCCGGCTTATTTTCAAGCGTTGCAGCAAGAGCAACCCATTGCAGCAGACGATGCCCATACTGACGCCAGAACCCAAGAATTTTCCGAGTTCTATTTAGCCCCCTTAGGCATCACGTCCATGCTGGATATACCCATCAGGATAAAGGGACAAACGGCAGGAGTTGTATGTCTGGAACATGTGGGAGCGGCTCGCCACTGGATGCCCGAAGACCTGAATTTTGTTCGTTCTCTTGCTGATTTAGTTTCTTTGGCGATTGAATCACGCGATCGCAAACAAGCAGAATTAGCCCTGGCAGAGAGTCAGCGTACCCTCTTGACATTGATGAGCAACATACCGGGTATTGCTTACCGGGGTCTGAATGACCGAGACTGGACGATGCTCTTT
>DATNQP010000114.1:0-5097 GCA_036703965.1 Leptolyngbyaceae cyanobacterium | reverse complement strand
TCCATCGCGTTATACAGTTCAAACGGCTCAACGTTGGTCAATAGATGAATGCAGGTAACACCCAAAGTGTAGATATCGCTGGCAAACACCGCTTGTCCAAACGTCTGTTCGGGAGCAGAATAACCCGCAGAACCGATAGTTGTCCCAGTTTTGCCTAAAGCTGTTCCCGCAGCATACTTAGCTGCGCCAAAATCCACCAGCACCAGACCCCCCCTTGCTCCCCCTTGGTAAGGGAGGGATTGAGGGGGGGTGCGACGACGGATGATATTCTCTGGCTTGATATCCCGATGAATCACCTGCCCCTCGTGAATAAATTGCAGCACGGGCAGTAAATCACCCAAGAGACGGCGAATCTCTTTTTCTGCGAAAGCGCCTGTTTGTGCCAACTCTTCGGCTAAGTTTTGCCCGTTGATGAACTCCTGCACAATGTACTGGCGATTATCTTGCTCAAAATGCGCGAACAGTTCCGGAATTTGGGGATGTTTGCCCAACTGTTCCAAGCGCACCGCTTCCTGCTGGAATAACTCGGCGGCTTTCCCCGCATTGTTTTGCCCTTGGGGATAAAACTGCTTAATCACACATTGGGGTTTAGATGGCTTATGCTCATCCTCCGCCACGAAGGTTCTGCCAAAGCCTCCAGCACCTATGAGCTTGATGGCACGGTATCGTTGTCCTAACAAAAGTTTAGTACCGCAACTTTGGCAAAACTTCGTTCCATTAGGGTTGGCAGGACGAGAGCAGTTGGGATTGAGGCAGTAGCTCATAGGAGCAATCATGAGTAGATTTACTTCATGCTAAGCTCTGCCAGATAACCCACTGGGCAGCTAGTTCACTAAGGTGGGCGGGTGTTAAAGGTGATCGCCCCTAAGAAACAAAACCTGTTAGGTCATCACCTACCCATTCCAAGGTATCTCCAATTTGATTGCCATCATGATAGGCAGCAAGGAGGACTTGGCTCGTTTTTCCCCAAGCGATCGCGCCTGTGGCATCAATGGCGATCGCGCCAAAATCTCGTCGATTCAAATTGGCTTCTGTAAATGAACGCTTTATCGCCTCGGCGAGAGATAAACCATCGGTAACGCGCACCACAATTCGTGCTGCCAGACACTCATCAATGATGTCTTCTCCAATTCCAGTACAGCTAACCGCTGCTTTACTGGTAGCATAGTTCCCCGCAGGCATCGCGCAGTCACTAACGCGACCAATTCGTTCAAAGCCTTTGCCACCTGTGGATGTTCCTGCTGACAGATATCCCCGAGTATCCAGCGCAACGACACCAATCGTGCCGCGTCCGGCTTCAGATGTCTCAACTAGTTCCTTTTCCGCAACGACTCCCGCCATCGTCTTGTCAAAATTTTCCTGCCTCTCCAGCATCCACTCCTGCAACCGGAGGTCAGTCAGAGGATTGTAAACTGGGGCATTGAGTTCTCGCAGTAGTTCAGCTGCTCCATTCTCCGATAGCACCCTGTCAGCAGAGTCTTGCAAAAACTCTGCCAGATCAATAGGATTTTGCACTCGCGAGACATTAATAACACCACTGAAGCGCTGAGACTTCCCCTCCATCAAAGCCGCACTCATGCGGATTTGCCCATCCGATTGCAACACGGAACCCGTTCCGGCATTAAAGCGGGGGTCATCCTCCAGCATCTGGCAGCCTCGTACCACGGCGTCACGGGCATCGGCACCAGTCAACAATAATGAATAAACGTCCTCGATAACTTTATAGAGTGACTTGCGCACGGCATCAGCTCCCTCTTTGCCTTTGAGAGAACTACCAGCACCGCCGTGGATAATAAGTTTAGGTTGCATCTGCTTGAGTGAAAATATTTTGTAGGTTTAAGGATTTCAACTTACTGGAATAGGCTTTATATCATGAATTGGGTAACTTATTTCTACGAAGTTCCTTAGCGTAGTCCCACATTTTAAGACAAATGTTGGGAGGCTTTCGTACTTGGCGACACTAACATAGCAGGCAGCGGTAGCATCAATTGAGCCACCTTATCGCTAATCGGCTTGTGATTTGCGTCTACGGCAGCGTTCTGAGCAGTATTTCACATCATCCCAGCAATCTGCCCATTTTTTACGCCATGTGAAAGGGCGTTTACAGACAGGACACAGTTTTGTGGGTAGGTCAGATTTGGAGCGCTGGCTTACCATGCTAAGTTGACACTAGATGGACGTTTGTATTATATCCGCCGAGAAGACCTCGCACCGTTGTGTCGAGGATGAAAGGCGGGTCAATTGTGAGCGGAAAGGTTCCGACGCCATTGACAAATTCGGTGAACTTATCTACAATCACTTGTTGCCTAGAACGCAGGAAAAGATAGCCAATCAACGCCTAGATATGCAGCACAAGCTTTCACTACAGCTAAAGGCTTGAGATGGGATTAGCCAGAGTCAGAATAGTGCTGGTAGAACCGGCTGGCCCTTTGAATGTAGGCTCTGTGGCGCGGGTGATGAAGAATATGGGGCTGCGGAATCTAGTACTCGTGAATCCTCAGTGTGACCCGTTGGGGATAGAAGCACGGCAGATGGCAGTTCATGCGGTGGACATCTTGGAAGCCGCTCAGTGGGTAGCGACTTTGCCAGATGCATTAATGGGGTGTCAACGCGCGATCGCCACAACAGCCCGTGTCCGTACTCTTCCTACTCAACTCGAACTCCCCAGACTGGCACTACCTTGGTTGCTGGAAGAATCAGTGACTTCTGCCCTCATTTTTGGTCCGGAAGACAGAGGATTAAGCAATGTTGAACTAAATTATGCTCAGCGATTTGTGTGTATTCCCTCCAGTTCAGAGTATCCTTCTTTAAATCTTGCTCAGGCGGTCGCTATTTGCTGTTACGAGCTTTACCAAAATACCCAGCAGCCATCCTCCTCTGGAGGCGCTTTGCCAACGCCGCCAGTCAACCCGCAGAATTTAGCTCCTACTCCCCATGCCATTGAGGCTGCCCCATTAGATGTTTTGGAAGGCTACTACGAGCATCTAGAAGCTGTGTTATTAAAAATAGGTTATCTTTATCCCCATACTGCCCTAGCACGTATGGAAAAGTTCCGACATTTATTAAACCGGGCGACGCCGACTACAGGAGAAGTTACTATGCTTAGAGGTATTCTCCGTCAGATAGAATGGGCGTTACAATCTTTGCCAAGGTCTGTTGTTGGTGATGGATCGGAGTCGAACGAGTTCTAAAATAGGCTTGCATCCTATATGAATTGTCAACAGAGCAATTCGTGAATTGCTGATCGAGGAGTTAGGTGTGAGTCAGCAGTCTACAACTCCTGTTAGTTGTATTGGAGGAGTCACCGATGACAGCGTCGATGGATAACAGGCGTCAGCCTGAGAATTCTGAAGTGGAACAGCCAGAGCAGCGTGAGAGTGAAACGCGGTTAGGGAACAGTGATCGCCTGCGTCCATACCCCCGTCGAAACCGGCGAAAAGAACGACTGGAGCAGGAGGTGACGCCTTCGGTGTCTCAACCTTCAGAAGCGAGCCTGCGACGGGGTAGAGGGCGATCGCGTTCTAGCGTTAGCGAAGCTCGGCCTACGCCAGTGACACGGAATCTGGCAACTCCGTTAACGAAGCGGCAAGAAGTGCAGGAGCCGGGGGTAGGGAGTCCACAGGCTCAACGCCTACTGCGTAGACGAGCATCTGCGGCGCAAACGCCAATGCGCTCTAGACCTGTGCCTCTGAAACCGGTGGCAAATCAGCAGACAGGGCTGCAACCCACCTCCCGCACCCGTCCTCCTCTACGACCTGATGCTGAAATCAACTACCAGCGACCCAAACCTAGAACAGTTGGTGGGGTATCGTTGTCAAAAAACGCTGATTCAGGTCGTGGACGTAATCGAGGTTCTCTACCTGAGACACCAGTAACCCAGGGGTTGCAACCGCTGACCAATTTCCGTAACCGTCGTCGGCAACAAAACCCATCACGAATTGCCGGAGCGGTACCTGTTACTCCCGCTCAAGGTGGGGCAACCGATACCAGACGTTTCAAGCAAGGTACTGCCTCCCCATCTTCCCAAAGTCAGAGAAATCAGACAGCACGGCGTCCGCAAAAACGTTCTGTAAATCCACTTGTCTATATTGTCCGTCTACTGATTCTAGGGATTGGCATTGGTGCGATCGCGGGTACGCTCTTGTCTGCCTTAGATCCCACTAGCCATGCGTCAGTTAAGGTCAAAGACACTGCCAAAAGTCAAATCCAAGCAAGTCCAACACCGGCAAGCCAGTCTACACCACTATCGCTGAGTCAAGAAATCTTGCCTTTAAAAGCACAGATGCAGGCTCTAGTGGCGAAAACCCCCGCCTTGCAACCCGGAGTCTTTATCGTCGATCTCGATACAGGTGCCTACCTTAACTGGGATGGCGGCTCCACGTTTGCTGCCGCTAGTACAATTAAGGTGCCTATTCTGGTTGCTTTTTTTCAGGATGTCGATGCGGGCAAAATTCGTTTGGATGAACCCCTAACGTTGAACCCAGAAATGATTGCTGCTGGCTCCGGCGAACTCCAGTACAAAAAACCCGGAACGCAGTACACGGCTTTGGAGGTAGCAACAAAAATGATTGCAATTAGCGATAACACAGCTACCAATATGCTGATCACTCGGCTCGGTGGGGCTGAGGCACTCAATCAAAGGTTTCGTTCTTGGGGTTTGACGGCAACAGTACTCCATAACTCACTGCCGGATTTGGAAGGGACAAACACCACCAGTCCTGAAGAGCAAGCCAAGTTGATGTCACTGGTGAATCAAGGGGAGTTAGTCTCACTCCGATCACGCGATCGCCTCCTCGATATCATGCAGCAAACGGAGACCAACTCACTCTTACCCAAGGGACTTGGACCTGGCGCAACCATTGCTCATAAAACCGGCACTATCGGCTCACTGCTTGCTGATGTTGGTGTGGTTGATATGCCCACAGGTAAGCGTTACATTGTAGCCGTTATGGTCAAACGCCCTCACGACGACGCCAGTGCTCAGGAGCTAATTCGCCAAATTTCTCGCACAGCCTACGACTACTTCAACCAACCCCGCGCTACCCCAAGTACAACCTCAATGCCCGTGGGAAGTACCGCCACAGTCTCCACTGCGAT
>DATNQP010000113.1:0-6197 GCA_036703965.1 Leptolyngbyaceae cyanobacterium | reverse complement strand
CCATCCAGCACGCCCTACGGCTCCCGAAAGCCAAGCAACAGGTTACCTTGGTGCATAAGGGCAACATTATGAAGTATACCGAAGGAGCTTTCCGAGACTGGGGCTATGAACTAGCTGTCAAAGAGTTTCGGGCTGAATGTGTGACCGAACGGGAATCCTGGATTCTTAGTAACAAGGAGAAAAATCCAGACCTCACCCTGGAAGAGAATGCCCGTCAGATTGAACCGGGTTACGATGCCCTGACACAAGAGAAACAGGCTGAAGTTACCCGTGAAGTCGAAGGCGTCGTTAATGCCATCTGGGACACCCACGGCAATGGTCAGTGGAAGGAAAAAGTCATGGTAAATGACCGGATTGCTGATAGCATTTTCCAACAAATCCAGACTCGACCAGATGAATACTCGATTCTGGCAACAATGAACCTCAATGGGGATTACATCTCCGACGCCGCTGCGGCTATCGTAGGTGGTCTAGGAATGGGACCAGGAGCGAATATTGGCGACACTTGTGCGATTTTTGAAGCAACCCACGGCACGGCACCCAAGCACGCAGGTTTAGACCGGGTGAACCCTGGCTCTGTTATCCTGTCGGGGGTGATGATGCTGGAATTTATGGGCTGGCAGGAAGCGGCTGATCTGATTAAGAACGGATTGGGGGGAGCGATCGCGAGTAGGGAAGTTACCTACGACTTAGCCCGACTGATGACTCCACCTGTTGAACCACCGTTGAAGTGTTCTGAGTTCGCCGAAGCAATTATCAAGAACTTCAGTTAAGCACTCAGCGCTCAGCGTTTAGCTTTATTTTGGTCTAGCTGAACGCTGAGCGATCACTTTTGGAAAAATGATTTAAACTGCTATCGAACCATCAAGTATGTTAACGCTGGCCATGGTTAACGAGAGCGAGTACATCAGGAAAGATGAAGCTACCCGTGTGCGGGTGCTCAGTGAAGCACTGCCCTACATCCAACAATTTGCTGGTCGGACGGTGGTCGTCAAGTACGGTGGTGCTGCGATGAAAGACAGCTCCCTTAAAGACAAGGTTATCCGCGATGTTGTCTTTTTAGCCTGCGTAGGCTTGCGACCAGTGGTCGTTCACGGCGGTGGTCCAGAAATCAACAGCTGGCTAGGAAAGCTGGGCATTGAGGCACAATTTAAAAATGGTCTGCGGGTAACTGATGCCGCCACGATGGATGTTGTGGAGATGGTGTTAGTCGGTCGGGTGAATAAAGAACTGGTTTCTCTAATTAACCGTGCTGGTGGGAAAGCAGTCGGGCTTTGCGGCAAAGATGGTAATTTAATCAAAGCACGTCCGGAAGGTCGAGAAGGCATTGGCTTTGTTGGGGAAGTGAACAGTGTCGATATCAATCTGCTAGAGTCTCTAGTTGGCAGTGGATATATTCCTGTAGTGTCTAGTGTTGCCGCAGACGAAACGGGTCAAGCCTACAATATCAACGCTGACACAGTTGCTGGTGAACTGGCGGCAGCCTTAGGGGCGGAAAAGTTGATTTTGCTGACCGATACGGTTGGGATTTTGAAGGATTACAAAGATCCATCGACTCTAATTGCCAGGGTAGATATTCAAGAAGCGCGGCAATTGATTGAGACGGGCGTCGTTGGGGGTGGGATGATTCCCAAGGTGACCTGTTGCGTGCGATCGCTTGCCCAAGGCGTTCGGGCTGCCCACATCATTGATGGTCGAATTCCCCACGCCCTACTCCTGGAAATCTTCACCGATGAGGGAATCGGCTCAATGATCGTGGCATCCGAATTTACGATCTAGGAGAAAATAGGTCATAGCCGCATGACGCTAAGATAAGCGATCGCTCCCTGATCGCGTATTAATAAGCAGGCCATTCAACTTTCGCCAAAAACTGGCTGTTTTGTCGCCGCCAGCTGTTCGAGCAGCTTAGCGGATAAAGTCGGTGCGTCGTAACGGGCGATGTCAGCTTGAATAAGTTTCGCCTTCTGGCGATAGTGGGGTTCAGCTAGGATTTTCTTCACGGCATTTTTTAGCTGCGTTGGCTTAGGCGTTTTGGTTTTCAGGTTAATACCCACTCCAGACCACTCAATACGGGCACATATCTCTGGCTTCTCCTCCGTTTGACCAGCGGCGACGAGCGGTACACCATGCGCTAGAGCTGCCTGCACGCCGTTGTACCCGCCGTTGGTCACCATGACATCGACGTGTGGCAGAAGATGATAATACGGAATAAATCCTTCTATCCTGGCATTCGTTGGCAAAGGAGCGAGTTTAATAGTTTCAATCGGCTGACCACCAGTTGCGGCAACAACTAGCACATCTTCATCGGCAAGAGCCTGGAGCGTGGGGACAATCAAATCATCAGCCTCAGTGGCTACTGTACCCTGCGTGACGTGGATAACAGGCTTACCGCTTTTCAGGTCGTCCCACCAAAGGGGATGTGTAAAAGCAGCAGGCGGCTCTGGCAAATACGGTCCGATGAAATGCACTTGGGGTGGCATGTTAGTACGAGGGTATTCAAATGCCGGAACCGTTCCCTGTAGATAGAGAAAAGGTGATACGACGGCATCAAAAAAACTCTTTTGATAAGGTGGTAATCCGACACTGGCTCGGACTTGGTTGATGTAGACAGTTACATCCCTGAACAATCCTTGGTGAAACACCCAATTTAAACAACGATTACGCAAACGTCCGAGCATCGAGGCATCGGGCGGCATTCCCAACCCAAAAGGAGCTGTATCGTTGCTAATTACGGATAATGCAGTTATTCCGAATCCTGCCCAAGGTGGTCCACCTCTTTCGTGAACCCAGGCGGCTCCCAGAAAACAAACATCAGATAAAAGTACATCGGCTGGAAATTCGCGCAGTATATCTGTAAGGTCTTTTACCTGCCCCACCGCCGGGTCGGCAAAGGAGTGCTTGAAAGCGTATTTAAGGTGGGCTAGCCCGTTGAGATTTTTCGGGATGTTTTTGGGTTCATATAAATCTACTCCAGCGCGTATAGGAACGAAGCGTGCGCCCGTTGCCTCAACCTTGGATTGGAAGTTTTTCCCGGTGTACCACCACACCTCGTGATCGTGCTTCACGAGTTGGCGAGCAATAGGCAAGGCTGGATTGACATGACCAACGAGAGGAATTGTGCCGATGAGAAAACAAGCCATTTTCTTTCTCTCTACTTTGGCTAAAATGCGAATACCTATTCATGTTTATAAAATATGAATAGGTATTCGCGTTTGTCAAGAGAAAGATTGAAAAATGCTCGAAGGCTCATCCAACTCCGCTCAGATGCGGCGAAAGCCACAACAAGCCCGCAGCATTGAACGGGTGAAGCACATCCTGAATGTTGCTGACGAGGTATTTGCTGAGATGGGCTTTGAAGCTGCTACTACCATTGAGATTGCCGCCCGCGCCAAGATTTCAGTCGGGTCGCTCTATCGGTTCTTTCCGGATAAAGCAGCAATCCTCAAGGCTCTGGCAGGAAGCTACCTCGAACAGTTGCAGCAAGTGATTGCACAGCTACATACTCCAGAAGCCGTTCATCTGCCGTTGGCTGTATATGTTGACCGGGCGAGTGATGCCTTTAATCAGTTCTTCACTGAACACCCCGGTTTCCGGTCAGTATTTGTACATTCACATGGAGCTTCATCAGAAGTTCTAGCGATGCAGGGAGACGTTGACCATCAAATTGCCGAACATTTAGCAGCGTTCTACGCTCTACGTGCTCCCACTCTAAAACCGGAAGAATGTGAGTTGATTGCTCTGGTAACTGTGGCGATAGTCAGTAAACTCCATGTCCTCTCTTTGAGCCGAGATGACGCGTTTCGAGATCGAGTTATGGCAGAAGTTAAAAAGCTAACGCTGACCTACTTGCAGTTGTACCTTACTTCTTGTTAACTCCCCAGAGTTGGGATGAAGGGTAAGGCAGTAGAGTAGTTGGTGGGATTGGCGACTGGGGACTGGGTAAGCGTGTTCTACATAGTCTATGTATTGCTAAT
Organism: Leptolyngbyaceae cyanobacterium; assembly: GCA_036703965.1. Lineage (GTDB taxonomy): Bacteria > Cyanobacteriota > Cyanobacteriia > Cyanobacteriales > Coleofasciculaceae > DATNQP01. The sequence continues at coordinate 2,223 of DATNQP010000113.1, read as the reverse complement.
CACTAATCCCCAGTCCCCAGACTCGAAAAAATCGATTGTGCCCGTTGATAGTGTGGAATGTAGGTTACAGACCAATGCGAACCCTAAGACTGCCAGGTGAATTGTAGATAACACCAGACCGTCTGAGTGGACTTCTGGTAGATCTTGGTGAATAGCGTCTGAGTGGACTTCTGGTAGATCTTGGTGAATTAATAATCACTGGGTCAATCAGCACCGAATCAGAAATCGTTGAATCAATGACTGTGGGGTTAATCAATGTCGAATTCCGAATCGTGTTCCCCAAGGGTCTTCTGATGAGGTTGTGGTTGTAATCGCGGTAGCCATAGGACGAAAGCGAAGAAGGTTGACCCGTGACAGGATTCACCGGCACTGGGCTGGGAATCGGGCTGCCGTAAATAAAGGAAGTTGGAGGCGATGATTGAATGACTACGGGTCTTGCCTCTGCTGGCATCCCTGTTACGGTCAACAGGGCAACTCCCAGAGTTAAGGGGGTTAGAGCGTAAGTCAGTCTGAGCCTATCTAAACAAGGTTGGCGATATGGGAGTATCTTGAGCATAGTTTTACCTCAGAAAATGCAGGATTGCTAGAAGTCAGTGAATAGATCGCTAGGAATTCGGTTCCACAAAATCCCGGTAGCCATTAAGCCTATGTCATTAGGGGTAGACGGCATTGGGTATTGATTTGACGATAACGCTCTTCGTTAAAATTTGAAGAGTTTAAAGCAGTTTTAGCCAGAGCTACCAACAAAGTCGAAACGTGAGTTCAGAAAACGAAGAAAAATCTCGAATTGAGTATCAGGCCGGAAAAGCAGCATTTGAGCGGGGGGATTATCGTGCCTCCGTGAAGCGCTTAGAAGCAGCATGTGCCCTGATGAATCGAACCTCTCGTTTAGGGGGAGAGGCGCAAATTTGGTTAGTGACAGCTTATGAGGCAGCTGGGCAAACCTCAGAAGCGATCGCTCTTTGTAAGCAGCTGAGTCGTCATCCTGACCCAGAAACCAGTAAACAAGGCAAACGCCTACTCTACATTCTAGAAGCTCCTCAGCTGACTAGACCAGCCGAATGGATGACCGAAATTCCAGACTTAGGAGCGATCGCTGAAAGTGGACCCAAAGATCGTCGCGGTAGTAGTGCCAGCGCTACCAGCAACCGTAATTCTAAGGAAGGACTTCAACTAGAACCCGTCGATCTCAGCCAGGTCAACACCAAAGATAATCAATTTATCTGGGTAGCTCTCATCGCGCTCAGCCTGACAGTAGCTGGATTAATTTGGTTTGGTCTTTAAACTCCAAAGATGTTTTAGCGCTCAGGCGTTCGGGTGTTGTGGTAGGATTCCAAAGTTTTGAAACAGAAGTCAGCTGCTTTTTATTCAACAGGAGCGTCTTCCAAATTAAGATGGTTACGGGTCAAGCGGGAGACATCTCGATTGTGTGAGCAGCTGGATGTTGTTGCTCGTCATTCGTTTCTGGATGAACCCAACAGATGCTAAGAACGCCAAGGAGGAGTTTGTGAAACTAGTCGTTGTTGATTTATTACAGCTTATCCCTCGAATTCTGGTGCGCTTACGTGTTCTCTGGGTTATCTTGCTGGCATCGCTGCTACTTTCTGGCTGTGTCAACTATGAAGTTGGGGTCAACTTTGAGGGTGAGCACAGGGGCAAGATTGTACAGCATATCCAGCTAGGGGAACAGCTGACGAACTTTAGCAATTCCCAGGCGCAGGAATGGGTCAAAAGTATTGAGCGTCGGGCGCAACAGCTCGAAGGTAAAACAAAGCGCCTTTCCAATCAAGATATTATTGTCACAATTCCATTTAACAGCGGGGCGGAATTGGAATCCAAGTTTAACCAATTTTTCAACCCGGTTGTTAAGAAAGGTGCCTCGTCTAAGACAGTTGAGACGGTGGATTTACCCAAATTCGACTCCAAGTTCCACCTGAATCAGGGCAACTTTCTCTTCTGGCAGCGGAACCAATTAAGCTATGACCTAGATTTGCGATCGCTCGGTGTCCTTTCTGCAAACGGCAACATTATTATCAGTCCAGGTTCATTGTTAGATTTGCAGTTTAGTTTAGAGACTCCTTGGGGAGCAAGAAGTATTGAGAAGGCAGATAATGCTATCACCCCAGAGGTTTATGACAACGGGCATCAGCTAGTATGGACGCTCAAGCCTGGTCAGTTGAACCATTTAGAGGCAGTCTTTTGGCTTCCTAGTCCCCTCGGTAT
>DATNQP010000112.1:0-6855 GCA_036703965.1 Leptolyngbyaceae cyanobacterium | reverse complement strand
CCTCTCGTGCTAAAAGGCGATCGCTGGCTTCTAACCAATCCAAAAGTGAAGTCTCTTGCTTCACGGGAATGACTTCAGCCAGTTGTTCGCGAGGTTCTTCACGCAAAGAAGGATTGTACATGGGAAGATTGGGTTAGTAATTTGACGAGGATTAGAGATAAGTATTTTAGAGTTTACAGGGTAAGAATGGCGAAGGATTACTAGATCTCCGAACTCTGAGCTTAGAGGTAAACCGTCAATAAGCTTATCAACCCTAGACTAACATCTCCTACTTGTTCTTGATTCATCAAGAACGAGTAGAAGACGCAACCAAGTGCCACAGGCATCTCGTGTAGTTGCGTTGCTGGGGTCAACTCTTCACCGCTAGGATATCAACAGAGGTAGTGTTGGATGGTAGGCGGTGGGATGGTTAGCAAAGCAGAACTATTGGAAGCGATCGCGGGCAAGAATCGGGGTTTGTTGGCAACCGAAACCGATAAAGTAGCAATTCTCTCGACAGTTTCCCGGCTGGAAGACCGCAACCCTACTCCCCGACCTCTTGAGGCAAGCGACCTGCTAGAAGGTAACTGGCGTCTCCTTTATACTACCAGCAACAGTCTATTGAACCTGGGTCGGGTTCCCCTGTTGCAACTCGGTCAAATCTACCAATGCGTTCGCACCTCAACCGCTAAAATTTACAACATTGCTGAAGTCTCTAATCTGCCTTATCTCGAAGGCTTAGTCAGTGTTTCCGCTCGATTTGAACCCGTTAATGACACTCGTGTTAAAGTCAACTTTGAGCGCTCTATCAGTGGTTTGCAACGCTTAATTGGTTATGAGTCTCCCAGTGAGTTTATCCGGGAAGTTGAAACTGGCAAAAAGTTTCCAGCACTTGACTTTAGCATTGAAAGCCGTGACCAAAAAGGCTGGCTTGATATTACCTATCTCGATAATGATCTGCGAATTGGGCGAGGCAATGAAGGGAGTGTGTTTGTCTTAACAAAAGGATGAACAATACTATTCTAAGGATGATACCTGAAACCTATCCCTCACCCCTGACTCCCTTATCCCAAGGGCAGCTCAATCTGCTAGAAACCTGCCCCCGTAAGTTCCAGCACATTTACTTCGACCAGATAGGAACACCCGTTTCTCCAGAGCAACAAGAGCGTATCACTTGGGGAAGTCGCTTTCACCTCTTAATGCAACAACGAGAACTGGGGTTGCCGGTGGAATCGCTAGTTGAGGAGGATGCCGAACTGCAACATTGGGTCACCGCTTTAGTGAATGCGGCGACCGATGTTTTGACGCCTGACCCTCAAACTTTCCGCGAATCAGAACACTGCCGCACTCTGAATTTTCAAGGTTATTTGCTGACTGTTATCTACGACTTGTTGATTGAAGACGAGAAAAGCGCTCAAATTCTGGATTGGAAAACTTATCCTCAACCCAAAAACCGTCAGTGGTTAGCCAAAGATTGGCAGACGCGATTGTATCTCTACGTGTTAGCCCAGACAAGTGATTATGCCGCAGAACAAATTTCGATGGCCTACTGGTTTGTCAAGTCTCAGCCGCGCCCCCAAAGCCTCAAATTTACCTACAGCGCTGCACAGCACGAGAAAACTAGACAGGATTTAAGCAAGCTGTTAACGCAGCTGACTGGTTGGCTACAGCGCTACCAAGACTCTGGCATCTCTTTTCCTCAGGTAGGAGAGTCCACTGGTCGATGCTATGACTGTAATTTTGCGGTTCGTTGTCAGCGCACGTCGGAACCTTCAATGAATAGCAGTAGAGACTCGCTACCAAATTTGGCTGATATTCAAGAAGTCCCAATTTAAAGGAGTGACTAGGTGAAGAAAACCCTCTTGCCCTAGTACAGCGCGGCGGAAATAAAGCTACTCTTCACGCATCACTGAAACGCCTGCCATGTAAGCATTTTGAATTTTGAATTTTGAATTCCGCGAAGCGGTACTAGTTCAACGGAAGCGTGACTTTGAAGGTAGTACCAACCCCAATTTGACTTTCCACTGTAATCTGGCCCCCGTGCAGGTCTACAGACTTCTTAACAATTGCTAGCCCTAACCCCGTACCAGGGATAGTCTTCACATTGGTGCCTCGGTAGAAAGAGTTCATCAGTTGCAACTGATCTTCAGGGGAAATACCTATTCCTTCATCCTGGATGAGGAACGTTGCCTGGGAGGCATCGCATTTGCACTCAAACCGAACAGTGCCTCCTTCGGGGGAATACTTAATCGCGTTACTAAGCAAGTTGGAAAGAATTTGCCGCAGCAGTTTCGGGTCTAGGTAAGCTTGGGTGCAGTCTCCTTGACTTTTAAACGTAACTCTATGCTGGTTGCTGGCAGTTAGCTTTAAATCTTCTACTAACTCCTGACAGAATACTGGCACATCCAAGAGGATTGGCTGAACTTCCACTTTTTGCGCTTCGGCTTGATTGATGAACAGTACATCATCAACTAACTGCGTCAGCTGGTGGACTTGGCTTTGAATGCGATTGAAATGTTTGTATTTTTTCTCGTCCTCCCAGTCATCGCTGTAACGTTCTAGGAGTGCTACTGAGGACAAGATAGTGGTCAGTGGAGTGCGATACTCATGGGAAATCGTGCTGATGAAGCGAGATTTGAATTCGCTGAGTTGCCTTTCTATTTCCAACGCTTCCCTAGCGGCGGCTTCAGCTTTTTGACGTTCAGCAATCTCAAGGCGCAGTTGTTCATTCGCCTGCTGTAAGGCATGGGTTCGCTCTGCAACTCTGAGTTCCAGTTCTTCGTTAAGCTGTTTTAAGGCAACTTCAGACTGCTTGCGCTCAATGGCATAGCGCAACGCCCTGACTAGAAAATCACCATCAATCCGCCCTTTCACAAAATAATCTTGAGCACCCCCTCGGACAGCTGCCACTGCCAAGTCTTCATCTCGAAGCCCTGTTAGCACAATAATTGGGACTAGGGGTGAGTGCCTGTGTACCTGAGCCAAGGTTTCCAGCCCTTGACCATCTGGGAGTGAAAGATCCAACAACACAATATCAATGTCGCCTTTCGCCAAGTGTTCTAATCCCTTTGACAAGTTCAACAACCACTCCAGATGAAACTGAAAATTCTTGACCTTGTGTAGTAATAGTTCAATTAGCTGAGCATCACCCGGATTATCCTCAATCAACAAAATGTTCATAATTTGAGCATCACCCGTTACATAGGAGGAAGTTGAGCAGTTTTTAACCAAAAATCCTCAATAGAGGTGACCGTGTTTCTGAAATCGCTGAGTAACAAGGGCTTGACGATGTAGCAGTTGGCGTGCAGAGTGTAGGCGTTGAGAATGTCCTCTGGTGCTTTAGAGCTGGATAGAACCAAGACGGGAAGTCCTCTCAAATCTGGGTCTTCTCTAATTTCGGCTAAAACTTCACGACCATTTTTGCGCGGCAGATTCAAGTCTAGAATCACCAAATCGGGACGGACAGCATTAGCATATTCTCCCTGGCGGCGGAGGAAAGCCAGAACCGCGACTCCGTCCCCTACCACGCTGATGTTTTTTGGCACGTTTCCTTGCTCTAAGCTTCTGGTCATCAGGTAAACGTCGCCAGGATTATCTTCCACCAACAGAATTTCCATCGCTCTGTTCGCTGTTAACTCACTCATGATGCTAGCTGGGCTTGTCTCGGTAAAGTAAAGTAAAATGCACTGCCCCCACCAAGATGGGATTCTACCCAGATGCGCCCTCCATGACGCTCCACAATCTTCTTGCAAATCGCTAGACCGATGCCAGTGCCGGGATACTCTTGACGAGAGTGCAGGCGCTGAAAGAGTACAAAGATGCGTTCAGCAAACTGCGGATCAATGCCAATGCCATTATCTCGGACAGTAAAAAGCCAGAAGTCTTCCTGAGGCTCAGCGCTAATGTGAACAACAGGTGGCTCTTCACGGCGGAACTTAATAGCGTTGCTGATCAGGTTCTGTAGCAGTTGTCGTAGCTGGGTGCGATCGCCCAAGACAGTCGGCAGCGGGTCGCCTGTCACTACGGCACTGCTCTCCTGCATCGTCACGGCTAGATCCGTAAGTACATCTTTTAGTATGGTAGTGCAGGAAATTCGATCGAAGGGTTGGGGGCGGCGGCTGACACGGGAGTAGTCCAACAAGTCTTCTAGGAGTTGCTGCATCCGAGTCGCTCCCTCAGTGGCAAAGGCGATGAATTTGTCGGCTTGGGCATCCAGTTGACCCTGATAGCATTCCGCTAAAAGCTGAGTGTAGCTAGACACCATCCGCAGGGGTTCCTGTAAGTCATGAGAGGCGACGTAGGCAAATTGCTGGAGTTCGGCATTGGAACGTTGCAGTTCCTCCTCGGCTCGTTTGCGCTCAGTAATGTCTACTGAAACACCAACAATACCGATCAGGCTCCCTTGCTCGTTGTATATTGGGGAGTCAAACACCATCGCTGGAAAAGTAGTGCCATCCCGTCGCTGCACTAAAAATTCCCCCGACCAACTTTCTCCTACCTGCAAGCGAGACATCAGTTCAGCTGCTTGTTCTTTTGTGCTTGGTGCTGGAACAACATCCACCACCAGACGACCCATGACTTCTACTGCTGACCAGCCATAGAGAACTTCAGCGTAGTGATTCCAGTAAATAATGTTTCCCTCTAAGTCAGTCGCAATCACAGCCTGCTCTACCGCATCCAGTAGCCGCGACTGAAAGCGGATTTTTTGCTCGGCTTGCTTGCGATCGCTAATATCTTGGGCAATTCCGGCTCGGCGGTAGACTTCACCGACCTGATTGTAAATGGGAACGCTGCGATCCCAAATCCAGCGAATAGTTCCATCTTGCCAGATAATCCGGTACTCGATGTCAAATTCAGTTTTGCTGTTTTGCTGTAGGTTGGCAATCACCCGTTCCCGGTCTTCTGGATGAATCACCTCTAAGAATGACTTGGGGCTGGTATACAAACTATCACAGGTGCGTCCCCAAATCTGCTGGTAGGCAGGACTGATGTAGAGAACTTCACTTAGGTCTGCACTGCTCATCCAGAAAACCTCGTGGATGTTTTCTGCCATCTGGCGGAACTTCTGTTCAGTGCTTTCCAGGGTCTTTTCAGATTGTCTGCGTTGGAGGACGTTTCGATTGAGTAGCAGGACCGCTCCACCGAGCGACAGTACCCCAATCAAACTACCAGAAATGGTGAGCAAGGTTCTCTGGGCTTGTTGCTGTTCCGAGCGCTGCTTCAACAACTGAAGCTCTTCATCTTCCATCGCTTTGATGATGGCTCGGATTTCCTCCATCGCTTGCTTGCCTCGATCCGTTTTCACTACCCGCAACGCCGCTTCGTATCCCTGGCTTTGCCGTAGAGTTATCGTCTCTTTGAGTTCTGCTTGTTTGAAGGTAATCAGCGGACTCAGCTGAGTGATGCGCTGTTGTTGATCTGGATTGTTGGCAGTCAGTTCCTGTAGTTCATCAAGGTTCTGGTCAATTGAGGCGATCGCGTTATTGTAGGGCTTTAGGTAGCGTAGTTCTCCGGTTAAAAGATATCCTCGTTGTCCGGTTTCAGCATCGGTTAGCTGGGAAACTAACGTACCAAGCTTGTTAATCACCTTGTAGGTATGTTCGACCTGGTTGCTCGTATTTTTGAGCCTAGACAGACTCAGAAAGGAAAATGCCCCAATCCCCACTAGAGCAGCTAAGGCAACCCCAAATCCTGCCGTAGTTTTTCTGTCAATAGACCATTTCATCAGCACTACAAGCCAATAAATCTAATGGATGAATCCGGATAGCAGTGATTTTTCCTGTAGGTATTAGCATACACATTTAAAAGTGAGACACACTTAGGTCTTCAAAAGTTGTCGTGGCTGACGATGACCTAACTTTCTGTAGGTTGAGTGTAATCACTGATACATGAAAGAGTGTCCAGGCTTACCCTGACACTCTATTTAGCAACAAGATTTAAGCTCTACCCATCTACCCATTTTTATCCAGCTCTCAATCTAACCAGGATGCTGGAAACAGAAGCTGTTCGTACAGTTTTAATGGATAGAACCCTGATGATTAAGACTAACATTTGGCTAGTTTTTAGTCTGTATGTGATTTACGCCCTGATTAGCGCACCGCTTTTTTTCTTGACATCCGGTGGGTGGATAGCAATCTTTTACTATTTAGGATTCGCTGGATTGTTTTACCTTGCCAGTACAGTCTTATTATTTATAAGTGCAACATTCCGCACGGCTAGAAAGCGGACAAACGTCAAAATTAATAGCTATTTTCTACTGAGAATTCTCGCCCTTCAAGTCTTTGTTGTTCTGTTTAACTACAGCAACTGTGGTGATACTCTCTGCTACCAGGGTTTTTTACCAACCCTCTTGGAAGAGACCAGCATACCTGTCTTGTTTGCGCCACCCTTTGTAATGGTTTTATTAGCTCTACTTTTATACATCGGTTTGTTGTCGTTGTTTTTGCTAGACGTAGCTTGAAGATGTTGTATAGCAAAAGGCATAGGGCATAGGGCAGCACTTCGACACGCTCAGTGACCTGGCAGAAGGGATGCATATTGAGGGATTAAGGTTTCAGTATTTGGCGAGAGTCAAGAGTTGCCTTGGCGACTGCTATAAGTTATACCAATTCTTTATGTGACTACACTAAATGCAAACCTGCGTAGGGGCGACGCCTGCGTGGGAGCATCCCGTTTTGGCAAATCACCCTCAGACTTCAGGGGTGCATCCCCATGCCAGCAAAAATACTAGGGCGTGTCATCAATTAAATCTAGAATACTGTCAGAACAACCCTTTCACGGCTATAAAGCCCAAATGAGTCTGAGAGCCAGAATTCACCACTGGTACGGGATGTGCAACTAATTGATGACACGCCCTAGGACAAGAGTTCAACAAGC
>DATNQP010000111.1:0-9050 GCA_036703965.1 Leptolyngbyaceae cyanobacterium | reverse complement strand
AAGCCGTTGCTTATTGTTTCCCTTCCAAACTTCTGAAACTTCAAATGTTACCTTGACCCCGCTTAAAAAATTTGGATCTTCATTGCCTCTAGGAGACTGTCGCTCAGCCGGACTCGGCTCAACAACATCAACGACTCTTCCAGAAAAAACCGTCCCAGCTCTTTCAAAACTTTCTTCAGGTGTACTTTGGATACATTTACAGGCACTTGCAGAATTTGCACTAAAAATCAGGAAGCTTGTAGCAATAAGTAGTATCTTTTTCATGGCTCACACCTTAAACTAATAAAGTAGTGCGTATCGCTAGCTAAATCTAACTGGGTAGTTCCACAACAGCCGCTATCAGCTTCCAGCGAGGGTCATCCCCTTCCCAGTCAGCGGGTCGCCAAGGCATACTCAGACTAACTGTGACTAAGCAAAGATTTTGAGGACGATATCCCAGCTCTAACCACCTGATAAACACAGGGTCAGTGATAGTAGCAGTTAATCGTTGCTCAGTCGTTGTCACGAATGAGCCTTCCCATTTTGAACTCAACTCAAATGGTTGACCTAGAGTCCTGACCGAAAGTTCCACGCCTCAGGACTAAGGAATTTCTAAGATGTCTAATAAGGCAGGTTCTTGCCCATCTATGAGTCTCATATGGCTTGGTACACGACCATCATCAAGGTCGGATACAGGAAGAATCCATTGACGTGTAGCTGTAAAAAGTATTCTAAATCGGGTCGCTTGGTAAATCCTGCTAATTGAGAAGCGTTATTAAGCCGTGTATATATAATTCGTTTAAATCCAGACTTTTTAAAATTTCAAAAAATTGCTTAGCGCTTTTTTTAGGAAAACCGATTGTGAATAAATCAACGCAAGTCTTCATTTTGATGAGTTTTTTTATCTACATACGCAATCTGCTCACCTTGTTGCTTATAAGCTTGTTTAAGACAATCTTCTCGTGAGTGTGGTTCAATGGGGAGTTCCTGTGATTGGAGTTCCTCAAAGAGGGAAAGCTGTTTTGGTGCTGTCTCAGCTAATTCTGACTGATTCAATCCATGCAACACAAGGAGCCTATCTTCAAGATGCTCGTGGGACTCCAAATCACCGTTGCTTAAGATGTGCTTTATCTCCAGCTCAAATTCTCGTAAATGTTGACAAATTAAAATGGCTCGATGGCAGGTTATTGGATCTTTCTCGGCGCACATCAACGAAATTTTGTAAGTTTCTGCCCCTTTGAGGACACGCTGAATCCCTTCTGAAAATAGTTCAGTAGCGGCAATTTTTTCATAGAATGCCTTACCATCGACGTAGCAGCTTGGATCAGCCGCTCTTGCGCCTAATTCTTGACCGAGGAACACATAGCGGATTCCTGCACTTAATAATGCGGCTTTTAGGGCAGATTGATTGAAATGAGGTAAGAAACGGCTGTAGGGATGCGATCGCACATCGCCAAGTGCTGTAATCCCATGCTGCTGGAGTACGGCAATAAAAGCATCAATGCTCAGATTGGAATGACCAACTGTGAATAATTCCTTTCTACTGTTCATGCCCGTAAGCCTACCTTGGACTTTCATTGTACTGAACGGACTTCAAGGAATCAGTTGCCTGAAGGGAAAGAATTGATGGGTTGGCGTTGCCCTACCTTGGGTATTTACAGTTTGTCACAATCAGTTAGCTTAATTTTGAATATTGTATTTGTTTGAAGTTGTACACTTAGCTCTGCTGCGTAGTGAGGACGTGAGATGGTCTTTGAATATCCTGATGATTTGAAATACCTGGATACCCATGAGTATGTACGACTCGATGGCGAGATTGCTACCTTGGGCATTACGGCTTTTGCTGTCGATCAGCTAGGTGACATTGTGTTTCTGGAACTGCCGGAGATTGGCGATGCCTTGGAAAAAGGTGAAACCTTTGGAAGCATTGAATCGGTAAAAGCCGTTGAAGATATGTATGCTCCGATCTCCGGAACGGTAATTGAGCGCAATGATGCGATGGTGGAGTCTCCCGAACTGCTGTCGGAAGATCCTTACGGCGAAGGTTGGTTATTGAAGCTGCGGATTAACGATGCTGATGAATTAAATGATGCTCTGTCTGCTAGCGAATATCGAGCAGAAGTTGAAGGGGAATAGAGTTGGGACTTTTGAACTCAGAATTCTCGGTTCCTGGTGTCTAACCCCTGGTTACTAAAAATTGTTGCAAAATATGAAGAAGTACTGGCGTTAGCTCTGTTCCATTGGGGACAGCTCTTCCAAGCCCAAGCGTAAGGTTCGGCGTTAGTCTAGTGCCGCTCGCAATCCCAATAAATACAGAACAGTGCCTCTGTTTGTATCAAGCATTGCTTTTGCCAAGCTTGAAATCCAGGTACAAGCAACATCAGGTCAACCCCTTAACCAGTCGGTATTCTATGCGTAATTTGAATGTCACAGTTAATGCACATCCGTTCATTCTTGACTCTCAACAGTCCCCCAGCGAGCTAGCTGCACCCTCGGATTCTTTTGTGCAACGGCACATTGGTCCTAGTGCGGATGAAGTGCAGCAAATGCTCGATGTTTTAGGAATACCGACTCTTGATGCCCTGATTACTCAAACGGTTCCGCAAGCGATCCAACTGACTTGCCCGCTGCAATTGCCAGCCGCAAAAAGTGAGTACGCGGCACTTGCCCAGTTAAAAGAAATCGCCTCCAAAAATCAGGTGTTCCGGTCGTTCATTGGCATGGGCTATCACGACTGCATCACCCCCCCTGTAATTGGGCGCAATATCCTGGAAAACCCCGCCTGGTACACCGCCTACACCCCCTATCAGCCAGAGATTGCCCAAGGACGATTGGAGGCGCTGCTCAATTTCCAGAGCATGATCATTGACCTAACAGGCTTAGAAATTGCCAACGCTTCTCTACTCGATGAGGCAACAGCCGCCGCAGAAGCGATGACGATGAGCTATGGTCTGTCTAAAACAAAGGCAAACGCTTTTTTTGTTAGTAGTACCTGCCATCCCCAGACCATCGAGGTATTGCAAACCCGTGCCAAACCCCTAGGCATTGAAGTCATTGTGGGCGATCATCAAACCTTTGCGTTTGAGCAACCCGTCTTCGGGGTAATCCTGCAATACCCTGCCACTGATGGCACGATTTATGACTACCGGAGTTTTGTAGAACAAGCTCATGCAGCAGGTGCCTTAGTCATAGTGGCAGCTGACCCCTTGAGCCTGACGCTGCTCACACCACCAGGGGAATTTGGAGCAGATATTGCCGTAGGTAGCACCCAGCGCTTTGGCATCCCCTTGGGGTATGGGGGTCCCCATGCTGCCTACTTTGCCACAAAAGAGGAGTATAAGCGGCAGCTTCCAGGGCGGATCGTCGGTGTATCTAAGGATGTTCACGGCAAGGCTGCGCTGCGTTTAGCCTTACAAACCCGTGAGCAGCATATCCGTCGTGATAAAGCTACCAGCAATATTTGTACCGCTCAGGTTCTACTCGCTGTGATGGCGAGTATGTATGCGGTCTACCACGGTCCAGTTGGGCTAAAAAGAATTGCCCAGACCATCCATACGCTGACTGTAATCTTGGCAGAAGGACTGAAACGCCTTGGGTACAGCATCGCTTCCGACTCTTTCTTTGATACTGTGCGTGTGGAATTAGGAACCCACAGTTTGGAAGACATTCTAGCTGGCGCTCAGGCTCGTAGAATTAACCTGCGTACCTTGGATGCCAACACCTTAGGAATCACCCTGGATGAAACAACCACAGTAGACGACTTACTTGAACTCTTTTCAATTTTTGCAGGTTCAGATTCCCTGCCTTTTACGGTAGAAGACTTGGCAAATCCAAAATCCCCAATCCAAAATCTAAAATTATTTGCCCGTACAAGTCCCTATCTAACTCATCCTGTCTTTAACCGCTATCATTCAGAAACCGAGCTTTTGCGCTACCTGTACCGCCTCCAAGCGAAGGACTTGTCGCTAACCACATCCATGATTCCCTTGGGTTCATGCACGATGAAGCTGAATGCGACTGCCGAAATGCTGCCGGTTACCTGGTCTGAGTTTGGCAAGCTTCATCCATTCGCGCCCCAGTCGCAAACGGGGGGTTATCAGGTTTTGTTTCAACAGCTTGAGGAATGGTTAGCTCAAATTACGGGCTTTGCTGGAATTTCTCTTCAACCCAATGCAGGTTCTCAGGGCGAATATACAGGACTACTCGTGATTCGGAAGTATCACGAACACCGAGGTGAAAGTCACCGGAATATTTGCCTGATTCCCCAGTCAGCACACGGGACAAATCCAGCCAGCGCCGTGATGTGCGGGATGAAGGTGGTCGCCATTGCCTGTGACGAGATGGGTAACGTTGATATTGCTGATCTCAAGGATAAGGCTCAGAAGCATCGCAATGAACTCGCCGCCCTAATGGTGACTTATCCCTCTACTCACGGTGTATTCGAGGAGCAAATCGAGGAAATCTGTTCTATTGTCCATGCTCACGGTGGGCAAGTTTACATGGACGGGGCAAACATGAACGCCCAGGTGGGGATTTGCCGTCCCGGAGATTTCGGCGCGGATGTCTGTCACTTGAACCTACACAAAACCTTCTGCATTCCTCACGGCGGCGGTGGTCCTGGGATGGGACCGATTGGCGTGATGCCTCATTTGGTACCCTTCCTGCCAGGGCATTCTGTCATCCAGATGGGGGGTGAACAAAACATTGGTGCTGTTTGTGCCGCACCTTGGGGTAGCGCCAGCATCCTGACGATTTCTTGGATGTATATCGCGATGATGGGTGGGGAGGGTTTAACGGAAGCGACAAAAGTGGCGATTCTCAATGCTAACTATATCGCTCACCGCCTCGCACCCTACTATCCAATTCTGTATAAGGGGAAAGCCGGTTGGGTGGCTCATGAGTGTATCTTGGATTTGCGATCGCTCAAAAAATCAGCTGGCATCGAAGTGGATGACATTGCTAAGCGCCTGATGGACTACGGCTTCCATGCCCCAACCGTCTCTTGGCCTGTAGCGGGGACGATGATGGTAGAACCAACGGAAAGTGAATCAAAGGAAGAACTCGACCGTTTTTGTGATGCCATGATTGCAATTCGCCGGGAAATCGACGAAATTGCCGAAGGTAAGGCGGACGCTCAAAATAATGTTTTGAAGAATGCCCCCCACACCGCAGAAGCCCTAATCGCCTCAGAATGGAACCATCCCTATGCTCGCGAACAGGCTGCCTACCCAGCCCCCTGGACTCGTGAACACAAGTTCTGGCCACCTGTTGGGCGGATTGATAATGCTTTTGGCGATCGCAATTTTGTTTGCTCTTGTCTACCCATGGAAGCCTATTCCGCAACTGTTTAGGATGAATGGTAGAGACGTTGCAATGCAACGTCTCTACAAGGTATGCATTCAAACAAATTTGACATCAAACCTTCCCCCGCAATGCCTCTAATTCTTCTCGTAAAGATAAAGGCGCATATCCTAATGCAAAAGCCATCGAACTATCCAAAGAGACATCAGAGGCTCTAGGTGCAGCCATTTTCATATCTTGTTGTTGGCAAGCTTTAAGTCCGGCTTCAGGCAGTTGAAGAACCTCTACTAATAAGCGGCCAAAATCATAACGGGACAGCCGTTCTTTCCCACCCAAATGAATGCACCCCTTCACTTTTTCCAATGCCAATAAGAGTCCCTGAGCAGCCGTTTTTCCGCTCACAGGAGTTCGGACTTCATCGGTGAACAGACTTAGCTCTTGTCCCTCTCTCAGGATTTTTATGAACGGTTGCATAAAGCTTGTAGCTGGCGGTGTCGCAATCCCAAACATTAAGGGCATACGGCAAACAGCGGTTAGAGGATAGCGCTCTAACATCCCTTCCTCAGCCATAACCTTTTGCTCACCGTACTGGTTTACAGGACATACAGGGTCTGTTTCTCGATAGGGAGGGTTTAAGCCATTGAAAACTAAGTCAGTTGAAGTAAAAACGCAAGGGATGGAATAATCCGCGCAAAGTCCTGCAATATTGCAGGAGGCTGTAACATTAATTGGGTATGATTCATCAGGGTGGCTTTGACAAAAATTGGGACTTGATTGAGCCGCCGTATGAATAACTGCTGCGGGCTGGATTTCCTGAAAAATGCGCTTAAGTTCCTGAAAATCCTTTAAGTCAACCTTCAGTATAGTTACACCTGGAATCTCGACAAGATGTGAATAGTAGGTTCCATAAATGTCCCATTCTCGTTTAGCTAACTGGCAAAGATTCCATCCCAAAAAACCACTGGCACCGGTAATTAAGAGTTTTTTCATTCCTGAGAGCGCCCAACCTGACAGCATCTAATAACGCTTCAAGTATTTTAGTCTGATGCCAAGCTAGTCACTTCTTTCCCAATCCGATTTGAAAACCTCCTTTTTAGACCCAATGGTAGAGACGTTGCACGCAACGTCTCTACAGGGCTTCGGCAACAGATGCGGTTCGCCCTATGCTTGGTTAGCTGTCGCCGCGACTCCGTCAAGAATCGGCTTTCGAGAACTCATGTCAAATCGGTAACCGTGTGGAAGGATATGAAGCTTGACCCCACAAAGAGCCAAGTCCTCATCTTTCAAGATTTGATCAAGGTTGGTATGAGTAATATCTGAGAAATCAATAACGGTAACAGCGCCTTCCCCAACCACTTCAAACTGGTTGTTGTTCACAACCACGGCAGTATTCTCGTCAATGCCGAACCCTAAGACAACTGGCTGCTGGGCGACAGCTGAGAGTAAGCGTCCTATACGTCCACGCTGGGCGAAATGCTGATCAATTACCACCCCAGGAAGAAAGGCCATACCAGGCTCCATATCCACAACCTCGATCCGAGGGTTGGTCTCAGAGTCTCCTTCAACGATCATCATGTCTGGCATCATCGCCGCTCCGGCGCTTGTGCCACCGATTACAATTCCTTCAGAGAGCCGTCTGTGAAGAAGTTTATCAATCTCGGTATCTTTAAGTACGCTTGTAATGCGAGCTTGGTTTCCACCCGTAAAAAATACGCCTGTCGCTTTCTCAATTGCTTCTAAATAACTGGCTGAAGTGGCATCTTCGCGCTCAACAGTGTCAACTATACGAACATCCTCGACTCCCAGCCGCTCAAACACTCTGATATAGTTATCTCCTACTTCCCTAGGCAGCTCTGTCGCCACTGTCATGACAACAATTCGGGCATTGACACCCCCAGCACGTCGAACGAATTCCCGAAGAATCGTACAGTCGCCCTCTTTGTCTTCCGCTCCACCGATAATGACCAACTGTCCTTGTGTCTCAGCCACTGCTATATTGCCTCCAGTTTCGGTTCATAGATTTCAATCATGTCTAACAAAGACTGAGGGCTAACACATCCAATTGGTAGATTTTTATACAGAAGTTACAAATTTATAGGGTACAAGCGTTGATAAGCTGGCAACCGCCAGACTCACAGCCTGAGTTTCATACTCCACAATGTATCGAACTTCGACCCAGGCGATCGCCTAAAATAAAACCACCCTCACGCTTGTCAGAAATCATTTCCTATCATCACCGATGGAAACTATAACCCTGAATATCCCCTCTACTGTGGCTCTAACAGATGAGCAATTTTATCATCTGTGCATGGCAAATGAAGAATGGCGCATGGAACTAACCGCTGAAGGAGAATTGATGATCATGCCACCAACAGGTGGAGAAAGTGGGATTAGAAATTCCGATTTGAATGCTGATCTGGTCATCTGGAATCGCCAGACACGACTGGGATTTGTCTTTGACTCCTCTACCATCTTTCAATTGCCTAATGGTGCCAAGCGATCGCCCGATGTCTCGTGGGTAATCCGGGAACGATGGGAAGCCTTGTCTTCTGAAGATAGGCGGCGATTTCCTCCTCTATGTCCAGACTTTGTAATAGAACTGCGTTCTGAAACCGATAGCTTGCCAAAACTGCAAAGCAAAATGCTCGATTACCTTGTCAATGGTCTTCGTCTTGGTTGGTTAATTGACCCCCAAACTCCCCTCGTAGAAATTTACCGCCCCAATCAGGATGTAGAAACCCTTAATTTCTCGGCTGAACAAACCCCACCTAGTTTATCAGGGGAATCTGTACTAGCTGGATTTATCCTCGATCTGACTCCTATCTTCAATCTTTGATTTTCTGCCCAATACAATAATCGGCTCTCCCCTGCACCCCTACCCTGAGATACAAGTGTTGTTTACTTCTGCCTAAAGCTTGCTGCTGCTTCAAGTGCGATCGCTATTCTCTCGTTGTCAAGGCGTAAGTCTTAACTACGTGTTCTAGCAAACCCTCGCAGGCGTCTAGAAGTAAATCGATAACCTTATTAAATCCCTCCGTACCCCCATAGTAGGGGTCAGGAACTTCTTGCTCACTATGATGTGAGGCAAAGTCGCACATTAGTTGTACTTTGTTCTTGTACTTTCCCGTAGGGTCGAGGGAGAGAATATCCCGATAGTTCTCCCGATCCATTGCCAAAATTAGGTCAAACTTTTCAAAGTCAGACTTATGGAACTGCCGTGCTTGACCTTTAAGCATTATCCCTCGCCGTCCAGCTGCCGCCGCCATGCGCTGATCGGGGGCAGCACCAATGTGATAGCCAGCCGTGCCAGCAGAATCGCAGATGATGCTATCACGAAAACCCGCTTGTTCAATCAAGTGATTCATAATGTTCTCGGCTGATGGAGAACGGCAGATATTACCAAGGCAGACAAAAAGTAACTTGCAGGGCATAGGTATATTATTTAGCTTCGTATGTAGTTAGTTAGAAAAACCAGCACGGGTTAGGTAATGTAATTTTGCACTTTTGTGCTATGGAAAAGTCAGCGATCGCTTGTTCCACTCATGATAAGTTCCTAGCGGTGCCAGTGTTAAGTTTAGCAACGAAGTCGCTCGATGCTGCCATTGCAGTGAGATAACAGATGCCGGACTTGTCTTGGCTCTAAAGTAACAAAAGATGGAGCATTCCGATGACAAGCCATCGGTAACCCTAGCCGCCTGTCGGAAAAAGAGTTCTAGTTGTGAAGGGGTGCCTCTCGATTCAATTGTGATTTGAGGAAAGTTATTTGATGT
>DATNQP010000110.1:0-4941 GCA_036703965.1 Leptolyngbyaceae cyanobacterium | reverse complement strand
CAGGCTTGGACTTGTTGATCTAAGTCTTCGAGAATGCCGGGAGTTGCTAAGGGACCCACATCCGTGTTCTCATCCATTGGGTCACCGATTTTTAGCGCCTGGAGTTTTTCTACAAAACGTCGTTCAAATTCATCGGCAACAGCATCCACTACAATGAAGCGTTTTGCTGCAATGCAAGATTGACCATTATTGAGCATCCGAGCGGTTACAGCTGTGGAGACTGCTGCTTCTAAATCAGCGCTTTCTAGGACAATAAAAGGGTCACTTCCCCCGAGTTCCAAGACGGTTTTCTTAATTTGCTTACCCGCCGCCGCCGCCAGTGCTGCACCTGCTTGCTCACTGCCAGTTAATGTGGCTGCTTTAACTCGCTTATCAGTAATAATCGCTGCAACTTGATCGGCACCAATCAGTAAGCTCTGAAACGTTCCTTCCGGAAAGCCTGCTCTACTAATAATTTCTTCAATCGCCAAAGCGCATTGCGGTACATTAGAGGCGTGTTTCAGTAAACCTACATTTCCCGCCATCAAAGCGGGTGCTGCAAAGCGGAAGACCTGCCAGAAGGGAAAGTTCCAGGGCATTACTGCGAGAATGACACCCAGAGGTTGATAGCGCACAAAGCTCTTGCTAGCATCAGTAGCGGCTGGGACATCCGCAAGGAAGTCGGCAGCGTGTTCGGCATAGTAGCGGCAGACCAAAGCACACTTTTCAACTTCGGCGATCGCACTTTTAATAGTTTTACCCATTTCAGTGGTCATGATTTTGCCAAAGCTTACCTTGTCGCGCTCTAGAATCTCAGCTGCTGCCTGGAGCCATTCAGCTCTTTGAGCCATTGATGTTTTGCGGTATTGCTCAAACGCCTGTTGTGACAGGGCTAATTTTGCTTCAATCGACGACGCGCTCTCGCGTTCAAATTCTTTAATTATTTCCCCGATTGCTGGGTTAATCGTGGCGATCGCCATAGCCTCGCTCTCCAATCCCAAAGTAGATGGGGATAGCCGTTTCTTCCCAGTCTACTGCGAGCCTTAGTCTCAAGCCTTATATTGTGTACATTGCTTTACAATTGCTGCAAGTAAGTCTCAAGCAGCTGTTAATGTAAACTTATTTAAAATAAAATGAGCAAATACATCAGTAAAGTTATCAATTATTAAATAAATATTTATTTTTTAGGAGATTTGCCTTAAAATCTCTAATGTAGTTAATGCCCCTGCTAGCTTGAAGAGCTTTTTCCTCAAATGAAAGCGTTTAGCTATCAGCAATCAGCGTTCCGCAGTTCTGGGTCACGCACTAAGAGTAAGCTATCCTCCCTCTGGCGATAGAAAATTCTGCAACCTAAAAAGGCGGAGCATAACCATTGTTTGAAGCTGATAGCTGATAGCTGAGAGCTTTGTAAAAGCAAAGACTTCACAACCTGGCGGATTAACTACGTACTAGCCAATACCAAGCGCCATGCCGCCGCTTGGGGAGTGCCTTGTCCACTCTTGTGGTGAGATGACATGACCGTCGTAGGATTTCCCTAGAGGCAGCATGGATGATTTAGAACTTACCCTTTGTATCGATCAAAAATTTGCCAGTGTTATCGGTACTCAATACTCTATCGATAGCAAGCCCCTGATTTTGGCAGTTGATGATGATGAAGACAACTTGCTGCTGCTAGCTTACGCTTTAGAGCCGTTAGGTTGCTCCTTGTTGACAGCCGTTGATGGAAGGAGTGCTCTGTCGTTTGCACGAAGCTATCAACCTGATTTAATCCTTCTAGATGTCCTCATGCCTTACATGAATGGCGTTGAGGTTGTCTCTCAACTCAGGGAAGACCCAAAAATTAAGACGATTCCTGTGATTGCGGTGACAGCCTTAGCGATCGCAGAAGACCGAGAGCGACTTCTGCAAGTAGGCTTCAATGATTACATTAGCAAGCCCTATATGCTGGAGGACATTGAAGCCAGTGTGCGGCGTTATCTCCGTTTGCCAGTTACTATTTCTTGACCTTCGGCACTGAGTCAGGGTTACGAACTTCTGGGGTGACATCCAATACAGCGATAATGCCAGTGCGGCCCGTTTCCAAAGTGGCATCGCTAAGGATGTCTAGGACGCTGACACCCAGCACTTCCTCAATCAACGCCTTTAACTGAGGTTTGATTGCCTTATCCAAGTCCGCTCGGACTTGTTCAGCCAACTCCGCTTGACCACTATTTGCCAGTAATTGCTCTGGTTGGGTAATCGAGTCCTCGACTATAACTGCCAGCTTTTCATCAAATAATTGGCAAGTCACCTTACTAGGCTGATGTCCTAACTGAGCACGGTACAAAGCCTGAAGCCCTTGTGAAAGCATACGTTCTAGCTGCCCTCGTGTAGGCTTTGATAACTCCTGATTCATAGGGTGGCACTTTTCCAGAAAAAAAGTATCTGAAGGCATATTTTAAAGATAATTCACTAATTTTCACATTCCTGCTTCAGTTACTCCAGAGTATTAAGAATTTTTTACAATTCTGAGCTAGGAGTGTGAGGCGTTTGCGAAAGCTTTGCGGGACGTAGTCCAGGAAATCGCTGCCTCTATATTACTTATCAGCGATAAGGAGAGCGTATAGGGCAACATGCGATCGCGGAACTCTACACCTCTACCGGCGGATTTACTCGCAATACCAGCTGAATTTAAGGGATTTGATGCATTTGTTAGAAATTCTGGCCCATTGCCTTATTTTGGCTTCAAAGTTCATATTTTTGTCGTTTTAAAGTAATATAGTTTTTTGGGCAGTGAGCTTTTTTGAGAAATATCAAAAAAAGCTTCTCAGCCTAGAATCAGCGCAGATTAAATACAAGCCAGTCTAATATCAAGCGCCCAATGCCGCTTGAAGAGTGCCTTGTCCACTTTGCTGTTGAGGATTGTCTTGCGAGCCTACGGCTTCCCTGGAACAGAACGTGGATATGGAATTTTCGTCCCTGCACGGCGAGCAGTCTCTTGCTCGACAGCAATTGGTATTAGTTGTAGATGACAATGAAGACAATTTATTGTTGCTCGCGTTCGTGCTTGAGCAGCTCGATTGTACCTGTATCACTGCCACCGATGGTCAGACGGCTCTGGACTTAGCACGAAATTACCAGCCAACTCTGATATTGCTCGATATGATGCTGCCCGATTTGGACGGCTGGGAGGTTTTCTCTCGCCTCAGGCACCACCCTCTAACCACAATGATTCCAGTGATCGCTGTGACGGCTTTGGCAAGACAAGAAGACCGCGATCGCATCATAGCAGCAGGCTTTAATGAATACGTTAGTAAGCCTTATATCGTTGATGAGCTTGAAGAGTTACTTCGCCGCTATCTTTAATTAGGGGCTGGGGACTGGGGACTAGGCAACAGTCTGAGGATAGATCAAGATTTTGTAAGTATCAGGCGTCGGGGCGATCGCTTGTTCAACGGCAGCGGCTAACTGTTGAAGCGGGTAGCGATCGCTAATCAACGCATCAACATCAATGCGCTGGTTGAACACAATATCAGCGGCTAGAGACTGAAGCCGGTAAGAAGAACTATAACTGCCTATCAGGTCAATTTCTCGGCGGTAGAGGATATTGGGATTGATGGGGATTTCCACCTCATCAGGGAACTCAGCAAAAAATAGAATTTTACCGCCCTTGCGGGTACAGCTCAAGGCTTGGAAAAAAGCTTTTTCACTGGGGACAGCCAAGAGAGTCGTATCAACTCCCATGCCATCGGTGAGAGTATGGATTTTACTGGGTAAATCTGGGTCACGGGCATCAAAGGCAGCTTCCGCACCAACGGCATGAGCTTTCTGAATGCGGGCGGGGAGGAGGTCTGTTGCGATCGCTCTGGCTCCAAAATACTTTACCAGCATAATAAACATCAGCCCGATTGGGCCAGCACCCGTTACCAAGACAGTTTGACCAGGAGCAACTTGCGCTTTTTTGACTGCCTTGAGGCAACAATTCGTCGGTTCAACAAAACTAGCTTGTTCAAAACTCACCCCATCTGGGATCGGAATCAACCCGCCATTTCGGACAATATGGCCCGGCACTTTTACATAGTCCGCGAAGCCGCCACCGCTGGGGGTAAACCCTGCTGTTGTCGTGATATTTTTATAGACCTCGCACATCGAGAAGTT
Organism: Leptolyngbyaceae cyanobacterium; assembly: GCA_036703965.1. Lineage (GTDB taxonomy): Bacteria > Cyanobacteriota > Cyanobacteriia > Cyanobacteriales > Coleofasciculaceae > DATNQP01. Next base: position 825 of record DATNQP010000110.1, on the reverse strand, counting down.
GTCATTCAGGCAGTAACCACAACGCATACAGGGAATGTGGTGCATAACCACAACCCGTTGCCCCACTTGCCAACCTGTAACAGCCTCTCCCACCGCCGCAATCACCCCAGCGGTTTCATGTCCATAGATGCGCGGTGGGTCGTAGAGAGGATAGCGAATCTTTTTAATATCAGACTGGCACAAGCCCACAACTTGCACTTGTACCAGCACCTCATCGGCTTGCAGTTCTGGTACTGGCACCTCTTCGTAATGCAGCTGATTGACCCCTCTAAATACCTGTGCTTTCATGCTGATTTTCCATCACCCAACGATATTAGATTTAACACTAGCGGTGAGGATTAAGCCATCAGGTAAGAAAGCATTAGAAAATTAATTATCTTCTGTAGGGCAAGTGAGTGTTTGTCCGTTGTCAATGGTTAATCAGACATTTACAACCGATATCTTGGTGGTCGGGGGTGGCACTGGTGGAACTGCGGCTGCCATCCAAGCGGCGCGTCAAGGCATCCAAACTATTTTGGTGAGTGAAACACCTTGGTTGGGGGGAATGCTGACCTCGGCGGGCGTTGTGGCACCGGATGGTAATGAACTTGCCGCGTTTCAGACGGGTTTGTGGGGAGAATTTGTGCGATCGCTACAGCACCGAGAGACAGGTGGATTAGACAACAGTTGGGTGAGTATGTTTAGTTACGATCCCCGCACGGGTGCCAAGCTACTTGCCGATTGGGTGCAGCAACTCCCCAACCTCCAGTGGATTGCTGGACAGACACCCTTAGAGGTTTTACAACAGGGCAGCTGCATTACTGGTGTCCGGTTTGCCGATGTCAT
>DATNQP010000109.1:0-3024 GCA_036703965.1 Leptolyngbyaceae cyanobacterium | reverse complement strand
TTCTGTTGTGTTTCGCTGGATAGCTTCTAGATTTTGAGAGTCAAGGATAGAGCGCAAATCCTCTGATTCGCAGAGAATCTCTTGAACTTTCATTAGATACTGGTCGGTAAGGCTCCCCCAGTTAAAATTAGGTGGCATGGGTTTTAGCTGAAGACTATTCCATGTCTCTTCAAGCGCCCTGGCATCTAGAGACTCACAATTAGCATCAAAGCCCTTACCAAGGATTTCCTTAACAGACTGGTTGCGGATAAATTTTTTGACTTCTACAACATATTGCTTAATTTCAGCATCAGGCAGTTTGCAACGAAATTTTAACTGCTGCTGCACCAGTTGCAGAAATTCTTTGATAGCTTTGCCAGCAGCAACCAGACGTGGGTCTTTTTCGCGTAGCAGAACGTGTTTCAGGGAATCTTTGAAGAAATCTTTGGCAAAGTCTTTTGCTCCCTCCTTTGCCAAGTCTTGCAGAATAGGGTATACAAGAATCCCAACAGCTTGACTAACTCCCCAGATAGCTAACCAGTCCAGCATAATACCCGCATTTGCCTACTCGTGTTGTCTCCACGAATATAGCTAAACACTCTATGCGATCGCTCTCTGGTTACAACCCCTAAAGGAGTGATAAAAATTACACAACAAAAGCGATCGCAGCGAAAGGTAGGCTCGAACTAAGCGCTGAGCCTGTGGGGTCTGATCAATACCTTAAAAATCTTTTAATTCCGTTTAGACTTATTCCCTGTGTGGGATGTGTCTGCAAAGTCTGAACTCTTAAGGATGGGTGAAGCATTCATGAGAAGGATTTAGGCATAAATCCTTTGATTTGACCTAAGTAGGTTCGCCCTCAATGACACAAGCAGACAGACCCTATTCAAGTTATGTTAATAACTTCTGGCTTTGGATAAGCGATCGCGAATCTCTCTGAGGCGATCTTGATTGCCATCAGGCTTTTCCTGTGCCGGGAAGTCTTGATTCGGCAACGTGGAAGATATATCCTCGCCTGAAACTTGTTGATTCTCGGCGTTGGATAAGCGATCGCGAATTCCACTCAAACGGTTGTGACTATTCACTGGCTCTCGCGGTGCCGGAATTTCTGTATTTGGCCAATTGGGTAAATCATTACAGGGACACACTTCTGGCGGTATCCCAATATTGATTAGGGGTACAGGCATATCACAACGGACACAAGGATCTATATCCCACCTTGGCGTCAACAGCTCGGCAATGGTTTGCTCAGTGCCTTCTAGGTAACAATCACCGCTATGGGGTGAGACAATCTGCTGCCAGATGCTTTCAAATTCATCGCTATAGCGATCGCCTGCAATTACTGGTTGCGGCAGTAAGGCGGTTTGAGTGTTGTGAATCACAACTTTTTTGCCTAACTGAAACCAGTAAGCAAGATAACGTTTAACTTCTTGTTCAGATGCCATGAAGGTGTCATGTGTTCAGTATTGGGTATTGAAGCTGAGTACAAAACCTCATACCCAGTTTGCTCGACTAATTTCATGGTAACCATTGAGCTTTACTTTTGTAGCGGTGATCCCAGCTGACTTAGATTAAGGACATGACCGCCAGTAACTAAGTATACGGAGTTAGAAATTATACCTAACTTACGGACTAGTTCCCCAAGGCGATCGCGAAATACCCTGCCAATGGGATAAGCAGGTATGATGCCCCAGCCTGTCTCCTCCGCTACAAAAATAATCGTTCCTGTTATGTCTGCCAAGGTATCTAATAAATCTTCTAGACTCCTCTGCCAAACAGTTGAATCTTCGTCAAGCCGGTTTGCCACCCAGGTTCCCAAAGAGTCAACCAACAAACAGCAACGGCTGTCAGAATTCTCACGAATGGCTGCTGTCAACTCCACTGGCACCAAGAGTGTTGTCCATGACTCTGGACGTCGCCGCTGATGTTTTTCAATGCGGGAGAGCCACTCAACGTCATCTGGGTCAGCTGAGGCAGTTGCCACATAAATAACCCGTTTTTCAGTTTGCATCGCCAGGGTTTCTGCCCATTCACTTTTGCCAGACCGCGATGGCCCTGTGACAACGATGATGTGAGGAGTAGATGTTGTTGTATCGGTCATCCCAAAGTCATGTCCTGTTGAGGGCGTTCCACAGGCGTGATTGCCCGTTATAGATGATAAGAAACTCTTGCTCCCCTGCAAGTTTCTTATGAGAGTCAGAAACAAGATTATGCGGCTGTTTCAAATATTTTAGGCGGTCTGACCGGAAGAAGAATTTCCATTATGGCGGGTTAATGCCGTTAAAATGACGACAAAAAGAAAAAACTGAGCCACTTAAAAAATTCATCAGGTGCGCTGACCTTTAACAAAGAGGTTGTGCTGGAATTAAGAAGTTGGTGACCTTAACACAGTGGTATGGGGTAACAGATGAAACCAGAACTGCAACGGATTGAGACAGCACTACATCAGTTGACGAAAGTCAGTCCAACTGACCGCCAAAAGACATCTGCCTCTGTAGACAACCTAACCAACTCCGTTGAAGAACCCTCTGTGAGCCATGGAGATAGAGGAGAACCCTCCTTCTCAATGGCTGTACAGCCTTTCCCTGCCCGTAAGCACAATGGCAAGACACCAACACTGCCCAAATTAAAACCTCCTAGCTTCAGCGAGCATCGCCACGGAGCTAACCCAGCTTTAGCAATGAACCTGTTGCAAGAGATTGAAGGAATTGTCGCGGGTTGGCAGAAAGAACTGCAAACCATCGTGCGGCAAATTCAAGACATCTACATCGAAGGACCAATTGTTGATGGCTGGTTAGAGTCTCATGCCCGTGAAGCCCAAGAGGGGGTGACAGCAGTACGCCATGCTGAAGTTGACCGGCTGATGGACTACGTGGAAGAACTTTTGCATCAACCAGATGCAACGGTGACTTGTGAATCTCCGCGTACTGGCTACCGTCTGTGCGGACTGAATTCAGATGGTCAGTTTTGGTCACGACATTGTCCACCAGAGCAGGTTCCTAGTGTTAGTCTAGCGATCGCTCGTTATCAAAAGCTGCGGCAGTT
>DATNQP010000108.1:0-15857 GCA_036703965.1 Leptolyngbyaceae cyanobacterium | reverse complement strand
CGAAGCTTGGTTCCAACAAGTTTGGTTGAACTGAGGTCAGCCTCTTGGAGATTGGCGTTGCTCATATTCGCTCCCGAAAGATCTGCACCTTGCCAACTTGATTGAGTCAAATCAGCAAATGAAAAATCACCTCCCAGTGCCTTAACCTGTCCTAGGCGGGCACCATGGAGATTAGATTGGGCTAATTTTGCTTCCCCCAGCTCCGCACCAGTCAGGCTGGCGTTTTCTAATATGGCTTGACGCAAATCTGCTCCAATCAGCTGGGCGCTGCTGAGGTTTGCACCTTCCAGGCGGCTATCGGACAAATTGGCTTGGTTTAGAGTCGCCCGTACTAAATTGGTGCGATTCATAAGGACGTTGTTAAGGATAGCCCCTGTGAGGTCAGCTTCTCTGAGGTCAGCACCGCTTAGGTCGGTAATCCAATCATCGAACGTATCAAAGCGTTGGTCTTCACCGGCACCATAGAAGCGGCTACCCCGTAAACTCGCATCGGTTAAATTTGCCGAGCGGAAGTTGATGCCAGACAAGTCCAATCCGTCCAGAATCAGGGTAAATTGGGCAGAACCTGTGATAACCTGACCCAGGTTAGTGCGGCTCAAGTCGGCATTATGGATTTGACTGGTATAGATTGTGAGAATTTTTGCGATCGCTCTCTTGGTTGCTCGTTGCCGCAAAGCGACCCACTGCCGTTCCTCAAATGTACCCCGACGCTGTAGCGTCTCCTGGTCATTTTGCAGTGATTGATTCAATCGTTGCAGAGCCGGTAAGGCTTTTGAGCCGTTACTCACCAAGGCTTGCTGGATTGCATCAATCAGGCTGGGTGTCTTTTCTTGACCTAGCAAATCCACCAGGAAAGGAACAGCTCGTGAATCATCCAGCCTTGCCAGTGCCAGGATGGCTCCTTGTCGCTCTTCTACAGCTGTCGCCGAAGTCGTGCTTAACTGCTTAACTAGCGCCAGAAACACTTGATTGTTCTGCTGTTTGAACTCTCGCCGATTCGCCTGACTTTGAATGTAGATTTGGGTAGCCACAAAGGTTCCCAGTACAGATACCATCCCAGCAAAAGTGATAACCAGCAGGGTAAGACCAGGATGTCGGCGCATCCAAAACCACAGATTTAGAGTTCGCCGCTCTGGTTGTGAGGTCAGAACAATGGTTGTGACCGTTCGCTCACGCCGTTGCTCAGTTGATGCTTCTGATGCTTCCTCATAAGGCGACGCCCAACCGTCTTCCACCTCAAGGGTGACCGTTTGGTCGCGCCGTAGCGATCGCATTGTCTGAAAACGTTCGGCGTAGGGGGTTGAAACCCGACTTGCATCCAAAACATACGTTCCTGCCAGTTGGTCGTGCAGGGTGCGGCGTCGAGAGTGGAATAGTGAGCTTGCACTCTCTGTCAGTAGCATCAATCCTGCCAGTCCCAGCAAAATTCCGCCGTCAGGGAACGCACCCGTATAGCGCCAGAGTAGATAAGCTGTGCAGACGGGCAATCCCCAACGTCCCACTCCCTCACGCCAAACTGCACGCATTAAACCCGGAGAGTCACCCGTGGCGGTGACGACTTGGACTCCCAACCAACCTTTGGGAGTAGTTTTCCCCGTTTTTCCCAGGAGATAGAGCTGCCAAGCTGTCAGCGCCATAGGTAGCACTAAAGCCCCACACCAGAATAGATTTGTCAGGGGGGCTACCTGCCGAGTCCCTTGCTGCCTTAAAGGCTGTGCCAGCGTTTTCGCGATCGCCTCTTCGGTGGATGCCAATATTGGGTTCAGAGGAACAGATTGACCGGTTGAATGCTCTTTTGCATACCAACCAATACTGTAAGGAACCAGCGTACTCGCAGCAACCAACGAGACTTCCAAAATGACAGCCGCGCAGCGTCGGGTCACCAGTGGAAAAGCCAGGTGAAGTCGCAGCGGAAACGACCGACTACCCTCTTTACTTTTGGTTCTTTTTATACTAGGGCTAGCCATGCTCAAATCTCACGCTACGCGCAAAGGGTTTGTACTTACTTCTCAAGACCGAGGAGTAACGAAGAACTTATACACCAAGTACAATATCCCTCCCAATATGGCAAGACTGATGAGTGAGGCAACCAGTTGTAATACGCTTCTCAAAAGTGAAAAACCCACGATTGCCGCAATGATAACTACAGCAACTTTACCGGCACTTGGTAGCCTGTTAAACCAAGTTGCAACTTGATTTAACACCGACTTCACTTGAGAGTCATTAACATGACGTTGGACTGGTTGCCCCGGATTGGTTTCTAGCGATCGCAGGGACTGGTCTTTCTCCAGTTCCCTCTCTAGCTCCTGAAGTCTGTTCTCGTACTCTCGATTTTCTTGAGGATTCATCTCTTATTCCCTAGAACTTTGAGCAGCACCGATAATATCAAGTCCGGTTAATCACTCATAACTGCAATGCTTTTAATAAAAAAATTGAAGCTATTTTAATTGTGACTGTACAAGCGGACTTGAATAACCCCTTGCGCAGGGGGACTGGGGGAGGCGCTCCGTCCCCCAGTGGGGGGATTGGGGGGATTTCCCCCCAATCCGGGTTTTTCCGAACAACGGCTCTAATAGAAAAGAACTCTATCTCAGCTCTAAGTTCAATATAGTCTTTCGAGTACCCAACTCCTCTAGGTGGCGAACCCTTTAATTACTGGTAACCGTTCTCTTATTTGTTATCACAAGATATTTAGAGTATTAGCTTGCACCATAGTGACAGTTAGCAAACAGGAACAGGTACTCCCCCAAACGTCTCCTAATCGAAGACACTTGTAATAAGAAAACTTGATCAGAGGTCAGGGGATGACACGATGAAAACATTTAAATACTGGATGGTTATTCCCACCGCCTTGGCAATGATCTTGACCAGCGTTGGTGTGGCTCGCACTCAAACGATACAGCTTACGCCGGAGTTTAAGCCCGATCCACTGGTTGTCACAGGTACCTCCGGAGGTTCACAAACAAATAAAGGCTGCGGCATGATTGGAGCAGCACCCAATCATGTAATTACCCTGAACGATAACTTCAATTACTTGCGCTTCAGTGTCCAAAGCGATAATCAGCCGACTCTTTTGATTCAGGGTCCGAGTGGAAGTTCCTGTGTGCAAGCAGATAATCTTTCTGGGGGAAAAATTGAAGCCCCAGGATTGTGGGAGAAAGGCAGCTACTCACTCTACATAGGCGATCGCGCTGGCGGTCAGCATCCCTATACGCTATCGATCACCCGAACCCGCAACTAACCCTAAAGCTCGGCTTTTATTCTTCAATCTGTCTGACTGATACTTCCACCGCTTCAACATCAATCGTACCGGGGGGTGTCAAACGGTTGAAATGCCCCTGCTCCACTTTAAGGGGTTCACCACAGCTAGGACACTGACACTCAGTGCGATTAAAACCCGTGAACTCGTAAGCACAAACTGGACATTTGTCTTCCACCACATTGCGTCTCACCCACCAGCGAAACGCTATCCAGGCAATTACGGGTGAGATGATCACTAACCCTACCAGAATCAAAAAACCATTGACCAGCCAGCCCAAGCCAACTGCTCCTAGCAACACAAAAGTTGTTAAGAGAGTAAGCCAACAGCCCACGCCGGATAGGTTGAACTGTAAAAGTTTAGGGTTGTCCTGGTTCATTGTAGTAAGTCTATACGCTTGAGCAGCAGTAACGGGTCTTATCTCTAGTCTACTTAACCAGCTCTGTGCAAAGCTCCTTGAGGAGTATGGTGCCTAGCTTGAAAATGATTAGCGCCTGCTATCCAGGCTTTAAGCCGACAGATGCAGACGCGCTAATTCAATTTGATGATGACTGGTTGTGAATTAAGTTTAGACCAACAGAAACTTAGTAAGTTTCAACGTGCCAACGACCAGCCCTCTTCATTGTCCTCTGGTAATCAGACCAGGTCACCCCTTGCTTATCAGCGGCAGCCGTGAGGGCGGCATCAATACCGTCTTCCATGCCCTTTAAACCGCAGATGTAGGTATGGGTGTTTTCTTTCTGTACCAAGTTCCAGAGTTCTTCAGCGTGTTCGGCAACCCTGTGTTGAATGTACATTCTGCCGCCTTCAGGATTCTTCTGTTCGCGGCTGATTGCATAGGTAAGGCGGAAGTTATCCGGGAACTGTTTCTGTAACTCCTCTAACTGTTCCTTGTAGAGAATGTTGGGACTTGTGGCAACACCAAAGATTAGCCAAGCCAAACCCTTGAACTTGTAGTCTTCGTGCTGTTCTTTGAACATCCGCCACAGGAAAGCTCGGAATGGTGCAATTCCAGTACCCGTCGCCATCATAATAATGTTGGCTTCTGGATCTTCTGGTAACAACATCTCCTTGCCCACTGGTCCAGTGATTTTTAATTCTTGTCCTGGCTCAAGATGGCAGAGGTAGGTTGAGCAAACACCGAAAACAGTTTCGCCTGTCTCAGGATGCTTGTACTCCAGTTGTCTAACGCACAGGGATACAGTTTTATCATCCAAATGATCGCCGTGGCGAGTCGAGGCAATGGAGTACAACCGCAACTTGTGAGGTTTACCCTTATCATCCGTTCCCTCCGGGATGATGCCGATACTTTGACCTTCCAGATACCGCAAATCTCCTTCGGAAATATCGAAGGTTACATGGCGGCAAGTGCCGATTCCACCTTCCTTGACCAACTCTTCGTTGGATATACATTTGCCAATAAAGGGAGCATTCGGACGGTATATATTAACGGGGATGTCAGCTTTCGGTTTTGCTTGAGTCATAGGCTTGCCTTCTTGTTCTGACTTGATTTGCTGGGGTTCAGCTTTTGGTTCAGCTTTCGGTTCCGCTTTTAAGGTGGTTTTTCCATTCGATCCATTGCCTGCGCCTGTTAGGGGCTGAATGCTGACAATTTTGCCACCCATGCGAGTGATCCGTTGCATCTCCTGGTTCATGCGGCTGTAGGGCACTGTGATAAACACACTGCCGCTTTGACGAATGGGGTAGTTCATCTTGTCAGTTTCTTCGTTCTGACGCAGACCTACTACTTCGTAAACAAACATGCGATTACCGAATTCCGTGGTGTTTGCGGAATTAACAGCCGCGATAGGACTGTACATTGCTTCAATATCTCCTTGCCCAAACTTTAATATGTTGCTAAAACGTGCCCTTCCTACCACAAGCCGACGCCACTGCCGGATTTTGGATAGAGTTGCCTAGAGCCGAAGAAAGCACTATTAGCGTAACATTGTAAAGCTATGCCCAATCCTGTTTTACAGTTTTCAAGGAAATCCAACTGTAGGCTCTCTACTACCAGGCTAGCTAGTCCTTGAGTTGAAAACTGTCAATATTGAGTCAATTTCATTTTTTCTTTACACAAAATGCACCTGCTACCTTAGCATGAATACTAAAGCGAGATGGAGCTATTTACACTGAGGCTTGTGGCGGCAACCTCGTTTTGGTAAGATCCACTCTCAGCAGCTAGTACTAAATACTTACGCCGTGCAAGATTAGAGTCTTCCATAAGGGACAGTACTCAAGCACGTCATGCCTTCGTGATGTGTTATGAAGCAACACTATAGACAGACGGGTTGACCATAGTATTGGGATTTGGCTTGCTGAAAACTCTTTTAATATGTTTTACGTTAGAGGGAAGATATGACCACTCAGCTGGACCGCGTGGTATTAATTGGTGTTGCCGGAGATTCTGGATGCGGTAAGTCAACATTTCTGCGCCGATTGGCAGACTTGTTTGGCGAAGAGTTCATGACAGTCATTTGTTTAGATGACTATCACAGTCTGGATCGGAAACAGCGCAAAGAGCAAGGAGTTACCGCGCTCAATCCTAAAGCGAACAACTTTGACCTGATGTATGAGCAAATCAAAGCACTCAAGAACGGTCAGGCGATTAATAAGCCGATTTACAACCATGAGACTGGGGAACTTGACCCACCGGAGCGAGTAAAACCCAATAAAATTGTTGTTATTGAAGGGCTTCACCCTTTATATGATGAGAGGGTGCGATCGCTTCTTGACTTCAGCGTTTACCTCGACATCAGTGATGAAGTCAAAATTGCTTGGAAGATTCAGAGAGATATGGCGGAGCGAGGTCACCGCTACGAAGATGTCATGGCTGCCATCAACTCCCGTCGCCCAGACTTTAGCGCTTACATTGAGCCGCAAAAAGAGTTTGCGGATATCGTCATTCAAGTTTTGCCCACAAACTTAATTAAAAATGATCAGGAGCGTAAAGTACTACGGGTACGAATGCTCCAACGGGAAGATGTGGAAGGCTTGGAACCCGTTTATTTGTTCGATCAAGGGTCAACCATTCATTGGACTCCTTGTGGACGCAAGCTTACTTGTTCTTACCCTGGTATGCAAGTGTTCTACGGACCAGATAACTACTACGGCAACTATGTCTCTGTGCTGGAAGTCGATGGTCAGTTCGATAGGCTAGAGGAAGTCAGCTACATCGAAACCCATCTCAGCAACACCGAGACTAAGTATCCAGGTGAGATGACTCATCTGTTGCTCCAGCATCGGGAATACCCCGGTTCTAACAATGGGACTGGATTGTTCCAAGTGCTGACAGGTCTGAAAATGCGAGCCACCTATGAGCGTTTAACATCCAGCAAAGCCAAGATGATGGCTAGGGTATAGTCAGCTTTAGCTCCAGTCTAAATAACTTGTTTCTCGCGAGATGCTCCCTCCAGAGGCTCTCGCGATTTATTTTGAGAGACAGCGTTTAAAATGCTCGTTAATGAGTCTTGGTTTGAGCTATGAGAGTGTGGCTTGCTAGCTTTGTCGTGCTATTCGGGATGGTAGAACTTTACCAGTGGTTTAAGAACTTTACCCTACCACTGCCAGTGTTTATCTTAAGTGGGGCTTTTTTAGCGATCGCTTCCAACTACAATAAGCTAGCGAGCTTGCTCTTCCGGGATTCAGCGGCTCAACAACCACCGCTGAGCGGTTCGGTGAATTCAGGCAACTGGGACAACCTCAAGCAATCCCAAGTGAAGCCAGCACTAAAACCTCATCAGTCGGTTTCTTTCACCATTCGCCGTTCCGTTGAACAGCGTCACCCCACTGAACCGGAATAGGGGAAGCATTTATGGCGGCTACACAAAGATTTCGGATAGTTGTTAATAGCTAATTGTTCATTGCTAATCGTTACAAAAGCCATTAGCCATTGGCTATTAGCCATTCTAGAGTAGCCAGTTTCTTAAAAAAGCCTTGACCTGCTCTAGCTGCCTCTCCAGGGCTTCTAATTGCTCTGTAGCTCCTTCCAGGGTTTTTTCTCGCGCCTGCTGCTCCAGGTGAGCGGCGACATCTGGCATTAAGCGGACACCGACATTGGCACTCGATCCTTTAATTCGGTGGGCTTGCTGCTCAACTGTAAGACAGTCCCCCACTTGGATTGCAACGCGCATCTGTTCGAGTCCGGGTTGAGCATTCTTAACAAATGCTTGCAATAGTTGCTGTTGAAACGGTACTTTGCCACGAGAGATTCTGTTTAGGCGTTCCAAATCCAGTGGGATTTTGTCCATGCTGGATACTGAAGACTGAGGAGTATTTTGGGCTTCAGACTGGGTACCCACAACTTTGGAGATAGCGCTGAGCTTCGCCCAGCGCTTGATCGTCGCTCCCAAAGCTTCCTGCTCAATTGGTTTACTCAGATAATCATCCATCCCTGCCACTAGGCACTTATCGCGGTCAGCAGGTAAAGCATGGGCTGTTAGGGCAATCACTACTGTATGTCGAGCTGACCCTTCACGGCGTCGTAACTCCTGTGTAGTCTGGTAGCCATCAAGAACCGGCATCTGACAATCCATTAAGACAATGTCATAGTTCTTCTCTTGCAAGCGATCCAGCGCTTCTTGACCATTACCGACATAATCTGCTTCATAACCCAACATTTGCAGTTGATTTAAAATTACGGCTTGATTCACTGGGTGGTCTTCTACCAGCAGGATTTTGAGGCTACTATTGACGGATCGAGCTATACTAGCTTGTTGAGTGCTATCAACTGCCGTCTCCCAGGTATGGGTTCCCACAGAAGCGATCGCACAAGGCACATGCTCGGCAAACGCAGACTTCAAGCTGTCAAGAAGTCGTGAGGCTCTCACGGGTTTAAGTATGTAGCCTGAGACATCCATCGACCTGAAGCTCTCAGCTTGCTCTCGCTGCTGCATTGTCGTCATCAGAATTAATTTTGTTTGAGCAATAATTGGGTCAGAGCGAATCATCGGCACTAACATTGCTCCTTGCGTGTCTGGCAGTTGCAAGTCGAGGAGCGCCAGATCATAGGGACATCCACGCTCTGCGCTTGAGCGTAAAGCACTAATAGCCGTGGTGCCATCTCCCGCTTCATCAATTTGCATTCCCCAAGCTTGTGCCAGCTGTCGTACTGCCTGACGAATCATGGTGTTATCGTCAGCAACTAAAAGCTTGAGCTTACTTAGTGTTGGCGGTATGGCTGTTTTTACAGGCGCTATCTGTTTGCCAAACAACGCCGTGAACCAGAAGGTTGACCCCTGATTCAACATACTTTCAACACCGATCTCGCCCCCCATCAACTCTACAAGCTGCTTGCAAATTACCAGTCCCAAGCCAGTGCCACCATAGCGTCGTGTGGTTGAGGCATCCACTTGGGCGAAAGATTGGAATAGCTTTTGTTGGTCTTCTGGGGAAATGCCGATGCCTGTATCTGTAACCTCGAATCGAATCCTTAGGGAGTTTGCAGGTTGTAGGTTAGACTCTCCCAACTCAAGAAGAGGCAGGGGAGAAAGGGAAGGGGGAGCAGAGGGACTTTCTACAAATGGAGCTTCCCCTTGCCCTGTTGTCCCTTTTACTTCTGTTGGCCCCTTGCTCCCTGCCCCCTGCCCCCCTGCTTCTTGTTCAAGGGTGGCTTTCACCACTACTTCGCCAACATCCGTAAATTTGATAGCATTGCCCACCAGATTCAGCAAAACTTGACGCAGACGCCCTGGATCTCCCTGTAATTGTCGAGGAACATTGCTGTCAACCAGAATTGCCAGTTCCAGTTCCTTCTCCTCAGCTTGTGTAGCTAGGATGTCCACCACAGATTCAAGGCAGTTGTCTAAGTCAAAGTCCAGTTTTTCCAACTGCATCTCGCCCGCTTCCAGCTTGGAAAAGTCGAGAATATCGTTGATCACCATCAGCAGGTGTTCGGCGCTGCTGCGGATAGTTCGTCCATAGTCGAGTTGTTGAGGTGTAAGAGGGGTCTGCAACAGTAACCCAGCCATACCCAAGACGCCGTTCATGGGCGTCCGAATTTCATGACTCATGTTGGCTAGAAATTGGGACTTGAGTCGCGCTGCTTCCAATGCCGCCTCCCGCGCTTCTACTAACTCATTGATGCGGTCAGTCACAATTACAATGCCGCCGACTTGACCTTCAGGGGTATACCAGGGATGAATTGCCCAACGCAGGTATACTATAGAGCCATCGGCACGCTGCCATACATCTTCAGGTTTAACAATGACTTCCCCAGCCAGAGCGCGCTGATGCATCTGTTTCCAGTGTTCTGGTACGTCTGGGAATACTTCGTAATGGCTGCGACCAATAATAGATGACCCTTGCAATCCTTGAACCGTTATCCACGTATCAGAGTGAGCGAGATAGCGCATTTTGGTGTCAAATATTGCCATTGCCACCGGAGCACAGGTGATAATCTGCCGCAACTGCTGGCGCTCTTTTTCCAGTGCTTCTTGAATCTGCTTGCGCTCGGTGATGTCTTGACCACTGGCAATAACGCCGATCGCGTTGCCGGTGTCATCTTGCAACTGAGTAACGTTCCAAAGCAAAAGACGAATGCGATCGCCTTTAATAACCACAGGGTTTTCAAAATTCCTGGTGGGTTCCCCTGCCAGCACTTTTTGAAAATCAGCGGTTACGACATCTCTAACAGACTCTGGCAAACATAATTTAAAGTAGTCTTTCCCTAACACGTCTGACCGCTGCCAGCCCAAAACGCGCTCGGCTTCCTGATTCCACTCCAAAATCCGATGCTCTCGATCCAGGCAAATCAGCACACTCCCCGCTGTTTGCACCACTGCTTTGTACTGTTCTTCACTTTTGGTGAGCGCCATCTCAGCTGCTTGGCGGTCCCGTACCTCGACCAACAGGTTCTCGTTCGCTTGCCTTAATTGGGCGGTGCGCTTTTCAACTCGCTCTTCTAGCTCAAGATTGGCTTTTTCTAGGGCAATAGTTGCCTGTTCTCGCTGGGTGACATCCAGGGCTAGTGAGAGGACTGATACTAAATTACCAGTCTCATCCAATAGGGCAGAGTTGTACCACTCGCAATGCAAAACTGCACCCTGTTTCGTGTAGTTGCGATTTTGGCAGATCAAGCGCGGTTCGCTACCGTCGAGTAAATGACTCATGTTACGGGTAACGCCGTCAAGGTCTTCAGCAAATACAAATTGCCAATTTAATAGATGCTGGGATAGTACTTCCTCAGCTTTCCAACCAAAAATATTTTCTGCTTGTTGAGACCAACGCTGCACCCGGAACGTGTTATCCCACTCAATGACAGCAAGAGGAGAGTTTTCGACATGAAATTGCAATTGCTGGAGAGCGCGTTGCAGTTTGCTTTCTGCGGCAATGCGATCGCTGATTTCCTTTGCCAGCTGACAGTTTGCCTCCTCCAACTGGGCTGGGCTGGGCAACGCCAAGGCTTGAGGAATCAGGGGTAGCAACTGGACGGCTGTGTACGCAGAAATCCCAGCGGTAATTGCTTTGATAAACCCCGATAGCCAGTAAGTCGGGTGCCAGAGAGTCCAGACTGCCATGAGGTGAGTCGTGCCACAGGCGACGATGAAGCCACCAAACAACAGGAACATCCAGCTGAAGGGAACATCGCGGCGTTTACGGACGAAGAAAACCAGCATTAAGGGAATTGAGTAGTAGGCTAGGGCAATCAGTAAATCTGACACCAAATGAAGTCCTACCAACTGAGGCTTCCAGAGGTAGCAATGTCCGTGGGGAATAAAACCACTGCTCAAAAAATTGGGTATCAGCGCCAGCATAGACACTCCGAATCATTCGCCTAAGCCTACGGTAACAAGAAAGGCTCTAAGGAAAAACATCAACTCAACTAGCCATGCCTGTTAATAATTAGCTACAACTAAAGTAAAAAGATATAACTTCAACAGCTTTTTTTACTAATTTTGTGACTTAAATCACATTAATTGTAACGTTTGATCACGAAAAATTTGTGTAAAGGTCACAATCTAACAGCACACGACATCACAAGATCTGAAGGGGCTACATCACCTCGCCTGGGATCAAAAAGGCGAATACTTTTAGTAGTGGGTAAAAAAGTTCCGCAAATGATCCATGTTCCTAAGCCGTGACAATTTGCCAGTCAGTTCTACAGACTGGGTGGAGCGCTACGAAAAAGTCCACAAAAACCTTGCAAGGCGGACAAGGCAGTTGAAACGCGCTAATCACGAACTTGCTAGTCAAATTGCTGAGCGCAAACGAGTGGAAGAGGCTCTGCGCCAAGCAGAAGAGAAGTATCGCAGTATTTTTGAACACGCAGTTGTAGGTATCTTTCAAACGACGCCTGACGGGCGATACAACGCATGTAATCCAGCCTTGGCCAAAATTTACGGCTATGAATCGGCGGCACAATTGCTCACTGATTTGACTGACATTAAGCAGCAGCTTTACGTTAATCCGCACCGACGTGATGAATTTATTGAGCGGCTATACTCCTGCGATTCGGTAGGTGAATTTGAATCTCAGGTTTATCGCAAAGACGGCAGCATCATTTGGATTTCAGAGGATGCGCGAGCCGTGCGTGACGAACAGGGGACTTTGCTCTACTACGAAGGCTTTGTCACCGATATCACCCGACGAAAATCAGCTGAGGAATCTTTGCGGCATTCGGAAGCTCAACTTAGAACCAAAGCTCAGCAACTGGAACTGGCTTTGGGTAAGCTGCAACAGACTCAAACCCAGTTGATTCAAAATGAAAAGATGTCCAGCTTAGGACAGTTAGTCGCTGGGGTTGCCCACGAAATCAACAATCCGGTCAACTTTGTTTGTGGGAATCTTATCCCTGCCAGTCAATACGCCGATGACTTATTAAACCTCTTAAGGCTGTATGCCAAATACTATCCCCAGCCGGTGCCAGAAGTTCAAAAAGAAGCTGAGGCGATTGATTTGGATTTCTTGATTGAAGATTTTCCAAAAACTCTGTCTTCAATGCAGTTGGGGGCTGACCGCATCCGCCAGATTGTTCAGTCGCTGCGGAACTTCTCGCGGCTTGATGAAGCCAAAATGAGACCAGTAGACCTTCACCAAGGAATTGATAGTACGCTGTTAATCATCCACAATCGATTAAAACCAAAAGGGAACATTCCAGAGATTAAAGTTATTAAAGAATATGGAAAGCTACCTCAGGTTGAGTGTTACGCCGGTCTCTTGAACCAGGTGTTTATGAATTTGATATGTAATTCAATTGATGCCTTAGAGGAATGCTACCAAAAGCGAACTGTTGCTAGCGGTTTTGAAGACCCTGGGATGGCTTCAAAACCTGAGGAATGTGAAGCGTTTATGCAGCATAGTGTCTCAGCTCTCAACCAATCTACTGCTCTTACTCATAGATCTTTTGACACTACATCCTACTGCGCTAATGTCGCTACTGCTAGCTCCTATGAAGCCAATTCGCTACCCCCAACAGAGAAGCTGACGGAGGTAACAGCCTTTGGAGGTATTTGTCAATATCCCAGCATCATCCGTATTAGAACAGAAGTTATCGATGGTGATTCGCCTAACGGCGACAACTCGGCTTCACGCGCCGTTGTCAGAATTATCGACAACGGACCTGGCATAGCAGAAGATGTCAGGCTGCGGATTTTTGATCCCTTTTTCACTACAAAACCAGTCGGCAAAGGTACTGGTTTAGGCTTAGCAATCAGCTATCAAATTGTTGTCGAAAAACATGGTGGTCAGCTGAGGTGTATCTCTACACCCGGACAGGGAACAGAGTTTGTGATTGAAATTCCGCTACAACAGTAGGGGCATATCTTACTTTACCCTGACACCTTATACCAAATACCAAGTTGCGTTTAAAGGTGTCATCCTCAGGGATCGCGAATAATCTCCCTTGATGCTTCACTTTGCTTCGCTACGTTCAGCATGACAAGAGTTATCTATGAAAGCAACTTGGTAATAGACTAGTGCCAGCGCTTCTTGCGTCGCGCAATTTCCTTGCGCTTGCGTTTTTCAAGTGGCGTCTCAAAGTGACGGGATCGCCTGACCTCTGTCAAAATCCCGGCTTTGGAGACTTGACGTTTAAATCGACGCAAAGCTGAATCAATTCCTTCGTTTTGACCAACAAGTACTTGAGTCATCCTACTTACTTATCAACATTAATCACTGACAGTCAGTTTTTGATTAACTACATGTTAATCTGGGAAAGTGGGCAGAGCAAGAAGCCCACTTGATTTTTCAGCAGCACTTGAGCCTGAATCTAGCTCAGATTCAGTATCTCCCAGAGAAGTTCCGGTTATCGTTTCTCTCACGACTACCAGATGAAGCTCGCTCAGTGCGAGGTATTGCCTGATTAACTTTTAGCTCGCGACTCATCCACTCAGCACCATTAAGCCCTTCGATAGCTGCCATTTCTTGGGCTTCTGTATCCATTTCCACAAAGGCAAAGCCGCGTACCCGACCCGTTTCACGGTCTGTTGGTAGCTGAACACTCTTAACCGTTCCGTAATCGGCAAAGATGCTGCTGACATCTTCTTGAGATGCAGCAAAAGGTAGATTACCTACGTAAATTGACATGAAACCTTTCCACCAATCAAATAGCTTGGAGACTTTGATTCGGTGAGATGCCTGCCAATATACAAAAACAAACCCTACACCCGAATTCAATTCTCGATAAATACCCTAGCATAATTATTTTCACGAATTCCAATCCCACATTACCGGATTTTCGTCTAAATGGTTCGTGACAAGCTGTCCTATCGCATCAATTTCTTGTAGCTCATCAGCAGACAGCTTAACGTCTGCTGCTTTGGCATTTTGAGAGGCTTGCTCTGCATTGCGTGCGCCCGCGATTGCATTCGTTTGCGGTTGGGCAATTAACCAAGCAAGAGACAACTGGCTCAAGCTACAGTGATGACGCTCCGCAATTGGGCGAAGCTTGTCTAGGGCTTGCTGTGCGCGTTCGTAGTTCTCACCGTTGAACAACTTATTTTTAGCCCGGTTATCCCCCTCCTCAAATTTATGACCACGCTCAAACTTGCCGGTCAACAAGCCTTGAGCCAGGGAAGAATAGGCAAGAATCGAGATATTGTTCTCAACGCAGTAAGGCATGGCATCTTTTTCCACTTGACGCCAAAACAGGGAGTAGGGCGGCTGTAAGCTATCAATTCGTCCGTACTGTGAGGCTTCTTCTAACTGGGTGCCGGAGAAATTAGAAACGCCAATTGCCCGAATCTTGCCTTGCTCCTTTAACTGGTTCAAGGCGCTCATCGTTTCTTCAATCGGCACAACCTCACTATTAAAAGCACCAGATGGCCAGTGAATCTGGTACAGGTCGAGGTAGTCTGTCTTCAGGTTTTTTAACGAACCCTCACAAGCCTTGATTACCTGGTCATATTTGAGATGGTTAGCAAACACCTTACTAGCATACGTCACTTGGTCACGCACATCTGATAGGGCCTGAGCGACTATTTGCTCCGAGTGACCATTTCCGTAAACCTCTGCTGTATCAACCGTCGTGATACCCGCCTCAAAGGCTGCTTGTATAGCTTTAATTATCTGTGCGTCTTCAATCCCCACCCACTGTTTTTTGCCTGCTTGCCAAGTCCCCATGAGGATTGGGGTAATTTCTACATCAGAGGTGCCTAAGCGCCGTGTTTCCATACCTAACTCTTATCACTTGTACGACTCTGCCTTTCATCTTAGGGATAAACCGATAGATAGCACCTAAAACTAGAAATGGTATTTAATGATGCGATCGCGTCGTCTATGGAACTGAAGAACTTTGTAATATTAATCACACTATTATTTAACAGTAGAGCCGTTCTTCTGGTAGAAGTTGCACAAAGCCGTAGGAATTATTTTATTTAATAAGTACAATAAATTAAGATTTAAATAAAGTATATTTATGTTTGAGATTCGTATAACTAATTGAGTCGATATCAGGTTGGCAGCCTTGAGCTAGAGTATTTTCAGGAAATTTATTAAGTCAAGAAAAAGTCAAGAAAGAATGGGCTATCTCGTCAATTTCTTAGAATTTATTTTAAAGAGCTTTTACCAAGATCGTTTTTATGCACGATTTTATGTATTAGAGACGATCTCACGCGTTCCCTACTTTGCTTATCTATCGGTTCTTCACCTTTATGAAAGTCTGGGGTTATGGCGGAATTCTGACTGGATCAAAGTTCACTTTGCTGAATCTTGGAATGAGTTACATCACCTTCGTATTGTCGAAGCTCTCGGTGGCAACGAACGTTGGTTTGACCGATTTATAGCTCGTATGGGTGTCTTGTTTTACTACTGGATTATTGTTTTTCTATACATGTTCGCCCCCCGCTCAGCTTACCATTTTAATCAGCTAATCGAAGAACATGCTTACGATACCTACGATAAGTTTCTAAATGAGCACGAAGCAAAGCTTAAAACTCAGCCAGCACCCGAAATTGCTATCAACTACTACCAAGATGGCGACCTATACATGTTTGATGAATTTCAAACCTCCCATCCCGTAGGGGAGCGTCGTCCGAAGATTGAAAATCTCTACGATGTGTTTGTCGCCATACGAAATGACGAAATGGAACACATTAAGACGATGAAGGTCTGCCAGGAAATAGACTCAAAAGAAAACTTCAAGAGTCCTCACAAGTCGGAA
>DATNQP010000107.1:0-1822 GCA_036703965.1 Leptolyngbyaceae cyanobacterium | reverse complement strand
AGAGGCTTGTACCAGTTGTTGCCTCGGTAGGTACTAGGGACGCGAGGAACACGATGACCAAGGGCAGTAAGACTACAACAGTACCCGTTAGGAGCAAAACCACAATTAGCGGTTTCCAAAACCGCGATAAGTGGTTTTTCTGAAGGATCATAAGCATTTATACTGATTTGACTCTATGCTTGTAATAACTGATCGAATATTCTCTGTTTAGGGAACTATGGAATAATGCCAGCAACGTATAACCGGGCTGGTTATGTCCAACTTAACTTTTTTTGACCCTAACCCCTTAGGGATCGGGTCAAACAACCTTGTCGCAGCATATTTATGCAAACCGGAGACAATCGACTAATGCAGCAACTTGCAGTCAGTTCAGAACTTGATTTCCAAAGTGAAACCTACAAAGACGCCTACAGCCGCATCAATGCGATCGTGATTGAAGGTGAACAAGAGGCGCACGATAATTACATTCAACTGGCTCAACTGCTGCCAGACCAGAAAGATGAGCTGATTCGCCTCTCAAAGATGGAGAATCGCCACATGAAGGGTTTTCAATCCTGTGGTAAGAATCTCAGTGTGACGCCAGATATGGAATTTGCCCATAAGTACTTTGGGGATTTGCATGCGAACTTCCAGAAGGCAGCAGCGACTGGCAATGTCGTCACTTGCTTGCTGATTCAATCACTGATTATTGAGTGTTTTGCGATCGCAGCCTACAACATTTATATCCCCGTTGCCGACCCCTTTGCTCGGAAAATCACGGAAGGCGTCGTTAAAGACGAGTATATGCACCTCAACTTTGGGGAAGTTTGGCTCAAAGCGCATTTTGAAGAGTCTAAAGCTGAATTAGAAGCTGCCAATCGTGAGAATCTCCCAATCGTTTGGCGGATGCTCAACCAAGTTGAAGATGATGCTCGCATTCTGGCAATGGAAAAAGAAGCTCTCGTTGAAGACTTCATGATTGCCTACGGTGAAGCCTTAAGCAACATTGGCTTCACTACCCGCGATATTATGCGGATGTCTGCTTACGGTCTAGCCGCTGCCTAATCTAGCTTGAAGCAGATGTTTCAGGAGTTAGTGCAGTAGTAACACAGGGGGAATTGTCGGCAACCAAGCCATCCTAGGTTCTAGGACTAGACCAATGAAAGCATTATTGCTTTACCCCCGCTTTCCCCAGACCTTCTGGTCATACAACCGTTTCATGGAAATGGCTGGACTCAAGGCATCTATTCCGCCATTAGGAATCATTACAGTAGCCTCACTGTTACCAGAAGACTGGGAAATTCGGTTTCATGACCGTAATGTCACCGAGGAAACAGATGCGGATTGGGAATGGTGCGACATCGTCATTCTCTCTGCCATGCTGGCACAGAAACAAGACTTTCTCGCCCAAATTCAAAAAGCCGTGCAGTTAGGTAAAAAAGTAGGTCTGTGTGCTGCTAGAGAGCATTTCTGGGAGTACCGAGCTTTAGCCAGACAACGGATTACTCAGCAAATAGGCTACGATCCGCTTAGAGAGACAGCATTACCTGAACAAGAACCAGCACTCGTAAAAGGCTAATCCTTAGTTGAATCACCCCGTCTTGAAAATCGAACACCGAGTATTTATACTCTTCTTTCAGCTTGCCGCTTTTGGAAGCGGTAATTTTTTGTAATATTTTTTAAAGTCCTTAAGTATTTTTTCCCCTTAACCCCACTTCCGCCTGATTTACAGGTCTAAAAGCGAACAATTCATGTTTGGTCTCATAGGTCACCTTACCAGTTTGGAACACGCCCAAGCCGTTGCTAAAGAGCTAGGCTACCCAGAATATGCCGACCAAGGGCT
>DATNQP010000106.1:0-2403 GCA_036703965.1 Leptolyngbyaceae cyanobacterium | reverse complement strand
GGCGGTCGAGGATGATGCCCTCTTCCCCCAGTTGAATTACATTAGGAGGTCGCAGCATTGGCATTGGTTCAGCGGTTTTGACGTAGCGTGGTAGTTCGATCACCCGGACGCGATCGCCGACATTAAATTCTTTAGACATGGCTGGGGACTGGGGAGTGGGGACTGGGGAGTGGGGACTGGGGAGTGGGCAAAGAGTCCTAATTCCCCTAATCCCCAATCACTAAAACCAATAATGTTTCTTTTTAGCGACCTACTTACTTACCACTATTCTCCACGAGAGTGACACAAGATGGTTATTCCAGCAATCCTTGGACTTCTGGAGCAGCTGAGACTTTGTAGACTAGAGTTGCCTGAAGTTGAGAGTAAGGGTCTAGAGTAAAATTCCAAGTACAGAAACCGTTTTCATCAGGTTGGACTCCCTCTGTAGTTTTTTCTGAAATTGCCTCGACCTTCACCTGCTCTAGCTCGGAAACCGGAATGCGCTCACTGGTTTTAATGACCCTTGGCTCTTCCCCAATGTTAGAGAGAAACAACTTCACTGTAGTTGTGACACTATTCCACTTCGTGAGATGATCTTGTTTTCTTTCCTGAGTAATTGTGCGTTGCACACGCATTGCCCCATCGGGTCCCCACGAAAGAGCAAACTTGTCTCCCGGTGCAATAAAAAGTATTGATGTCTTCCCGACAAACTCGGACGATCGCACTAAATCCACGGGTCCAGCTAGGATGGGAAACGCTGCTGTATTGGTCTGCTCACTTTTGAGGACGACCTGACAGGATATCTCTGGCATCAAGACATAGTCTACCTGGGCTTCTGAGTCAAACGAGAAGATGGGAACACGGTAGGGGCGACCATCTGAGGGGATACTGGCTTTGCTTGCGGGTCGTAGGTTGCGGACTTCACCACCGTCATCAACACCAGGTACTTCAACAATAGCAGGGGCTTGGGCAGTAGGGGCTGCACTTCCCAGTCCTGTTGTCTGAATTTTCTGTTCGCGGGTTTGAATAACGATTTGCTTGGATTTTTCCTGCACATTCAAGGGGTCATCTGCAAGCAGGGGTGGCTCAGTGCCAAGGGAGGCGCGTGCGGTGGAAAAGACTAAATCGACATTATTCCAGTCTTCACCAGTGCGCTGCCACACACAACCATCGACGCGAAACGAAACAGTAGGCTTATCCTCCAGCAGTAGACGTGCCTGGTGCCAGGGACGCCACATCGCATTGGGAACTACATAATCGAAAGCTATTTCGTATTCGCCCGTTTGACTCACCATTAAATCGGCTTCGATGTGAGCAGTGTAAATTAAATCGGGGCTTGATAGGGCGCGAATTCTGGTAACTAAGTCATTAATCTGTTGGCTCAGTTGCTCCTGATTGTGATAACTGCTCAAAATTTCGGCACGCAGTTCGCGCAACTGTTTAAATAGGGTTTGAAATTGCGATCGCCAAGATGTTGGGTCGATTTGTCCCCAGACAGCATCAATGGGTAGCTCCTGCAAGCTATGAGCCAAGATGCTGTTGGTTTGGTTAAAGGAATACTCTTGGTGCTTGCGGTCTTCGGTAAGATTGTTGAAGATGTTTTGTAGCGATCGCATCTCTGCCTGCAACGCTTTGATTTCCTCTGGTCGTTCTTCTTCCTTAACTAGCATCTGGCGACGAACCCGAACATCGTCAATGCGTACCCCCAGATAGTCTCCACAAAACTCCGCACGTAGCGATTTATCCGAAAGTACTGGCGCAACTTTCTCTACCCTGACTCGCCACAATCCTTGATTCAGGTTAGCTTTACCAAGTCGCCGTACCAAGGCACGGTCTTCTAAAAGAGTGACTACAGATACGGGTGCATCTAGGATTAATTGTTGAATGGCTTCAGGCGATCGCTCACTTAGTTGCATAACTTCTAACGGTTTGTAATTGGATGCAATACATTTTGACCTCTCTCCTACAAGGAGAGAGGCTTACCCCCTCTCCGGCACTCAGACATCCTCTGAATCACTCCCGTCGATTGCCGCCAATTAGTTCACTATCCACAAACGTCTTAATGGTGTAATCAACTAATAGGGTTTTCTCCTGTCTAGCAGGCACTTGCACCCGCCAGCGATAACCACCCTTGATGGGTGTACCACGTTCCTCTTGTTCGTACTTCTCCCACTCAGGCGAGACTTGACCAATCTGAACATCTACTTTGGCATCTTCAGAAGCGATGGGGAGTCGTTCCCGTACCTCAATTCGAGCTTCTCTGGGTAGATGGTTAGCAATATCGATTTTAATTTGGTGGCGCAGTTCGTTGAAGGCAACAAGCGTCTCACCGGAACGGACTTCTTGATAGGTCGTATTTCGGGCAACTTTGATGGCTTGCTCAACTCCCAGCCCTAATTCCATTTGTCCCTTGGGAGGAACTGT
>DATNQP010000105.1:0-6333 GCA_036703965.1 Leptolyngbyaceae cyanobacterium | reverse complement strand
GCTCGGTTCAATTGTTCGTTATTTAAAGCACGATAGGCATCATTGCTGTCATAAAACTCACGCCATTTAGCTGCCATATAGGCTTTGTACGCTTCGTCTTCCCACTGTGCCTTAGCTTGTTCAGAAAGCATTTGCCGCGTTTCTGGTTGCTGCATCCGTTGGCTCATCATGGCACGAAACTCTTCGCTCATGTGAATTTGGCGGCTCTTTTCTATTACATCAGGTCGATGCAAGCCTTTTTCAAGATGGGCGCGGTGTAGTGCCAAGTGTTCCTCAGCAGGAAGTCGCTGGATATTTGTCGGATTATTGTTGAGCTTGTTGAAATCCATGTGATGGCGGTGGTTGCCATCTGATGACTGATAAACACCATGCTCTAGGTTATAGAAATCCGCCAAAAGATGAGTATAAATCCACTTATCATTTTTAGGATTCCAAACCATTTCGTAACCATTCAGTCCAGTCCCTCGTTCATTCTTCTGAGAGAGCTTACGAGACAATGGCATCAGGGAATCTTCTGGTGTCAGTAATGCTGCTGGTTTATAGCTACCATCACGCAACATGAAAGGATGATCTGGGGTGCAGCTCACGGTTTCCCCGTTATCTAACGTCAGTTTGATGACTTCTGCATTGGCTTTAGTCATCCGAGCATTGATGATGCGCTCTATACCAATGTTGCCGCTATCCCGAATTGTGTAGCAAAAATGCTCTTTGCCTTCTGCTTGTTCATCAACAATTTGTTTGATAGGAATTGACCGCCCATCAGCCAGCAATATATAAGTATTACTTATCATACAGCCGCCCGCTGAATCCCCTTCGACGATGAAGATTTCGGATTCTGAGGGGTCTCTGGAGCTACAATCCGCCAATTTACCGGGTAAGGGAGAAGACTCTAGAACTGACTTACGGCGTACCAAGTCACGGGCGCGACGGGCGGCTTCTGCGGCTTTGAAGGCTTGGATGGCTTTGTCCAAAATAGAGTCAGCCACACCGGGGCGAAATTCCAGATACTCAGTCAGCACTTCCCCAACCAAGGAATCAACGATTCCCCGCACTTCGGTATTCCCTAGCTTCGTCTTCGTTTGACCTTCAAATTCAGGGTCTGGTACTTTGACAGAAATTACACCAGTCAAACCCTCCCGGACATTCTCGCCGCCGAGATTAGCTTCATTCTCTTTGATTTTGTTGCGCTTGCGGGCGATCGCATTCATCGTCCGCGTCAATACCGTCTTCAGCCCCTCCAAGTGGGTGCCGCCATCAATTGTGCGGATGTTATTGGCAAAGCCCAGGAGATTATCACTATAAGCATCGACGCACCACTGCAACGCAACTTCTATCTGAACCCCATTGCGTTCCCCTTGTACAAAGATGATTTCCTCATGGAGAGGCTCCTTCTCACGGTTCATATAGGCAACATATTCCTGAATGCCGCCCTCGTAGTAGTAGATTTCTATCCGTGGTTCTGCCAGCCGACTGTCAGTAAACGTAATCCGGACACCAGCATTCAGGTACGCCAGTTCCCGCAGACGCCCTGCTAGGGTGGTGTAGTCAAACTCAATGCCAATCGTGAAGATTTGCGTGTCCGGCATGAAGGAAACTGATGTGCCAGTTCTCGCTTCTTTATAGGGCTTTGCCACTAATTCAGTCTTTGGAATGCCCCGTTCAAAGCGCTGGGTGTGAACCTTTGTCTCGCGCCAAACCGTCACTTCTACCCACTCAGAGAGTGCATTAACGACTGAAATCCCAACGCCGTGCAATCCTCCAGACACCTTATAACCGCCGCCACCAAACTTACCCCCCGCGTGCAGCACCGTCATCACTGTTTCTAGTGCTGATTTGCCCGTTGTGGGGTGGGTATCGGTGGGAATGCCTCGTCCGTCGTCTGTGACAGTAACGGAACCATCGGCATTGATGTCAACTTCTATATGGGTGCAATAGCCAGCCAGAGCCTCATCAATGGAGTTGTCTACTACCTCGTAAACTAAGTGATGGAGTCCTCGTGGACCGGTAGTACCAATGTACATTCCGGGGCGCTTACGCACCGGGTCGAGACCTTCCAGAACTTGAATCTGATCGGCACTGTAACTACTCGTCATGTGAGGGATTCTCCAATAAAAGCTTCAAGCCTTTGCGATGCTTCAAAAATGACAAAAGACTCAAAGATTCTAACACAAAAGCCTTGTAGGGGACTACAGGGCAGTTTCAAGGCTGATTTTGGAAGGGGATGAACCCATTCATTTTTTTGTCTTTTGCTTACCACAAATCTGAGATAACTGCACTGACGGAAATTTGTGGTTATATTGCAACAGGTAATAAGTAATGGGTAGTGGGTAATTGGAACTTATGACCCATTACCCATTACCCATTACTTATTACCCATTACCAAAAAAGATAAATAGGATTGCTATATACAGCTAGAGAGTGACCCACGCCTTTTATTCTTAATACTGGATGCGATCGCGTATTTTCCCCAAAGCCGCATTTTTTTCCAAAAACTCGATAATTCTCCCAGCGACATCAACCTCAGTTGCTTGCTCAATGCCTTCAAGACCCGGTGAAGAATTGACCTCCATGACTACCGCCCCGTGATTCGAGCGCAGCATATCCACACCTGCTACTCTTAATCCCATTGCCTTAGCTGCCCGAACGGCTGTGCTGCGCTCCTCCGGCGTTAACTTGATTTTGTCAGCTGTCCCGCCTCGGTGCAGATTCGAGCGAAACTCACCGGGTGCGCCCTGTCGCTTCATCGACGCTACCACTTTGTTGTCAATTACGAAACAGCGAATGTCCATGCCCTCTGCTTCTTTGATAAACTCCTGCACCAGAATATTTGCATCCAAACCGCGAAAGGCTTCAATGACTGACTTGGCGGCATGGTGGGTTTCTGCCAGCACCACACCAATTCCTTGAGTCCCCTCCAAGAGTTTGATTACAAGGGGAGCACCGCCAACAATGTCGATTAAGCCATCAATATCTTGCGTCGAATGGGCAAAGCCTGTCACCGGCAAACCGATGCCTTCGCGAGAGAGAATCTGGAGACAACGAAGCTTATCACGAGAACGGGAAATTGCCTGGGATTCGTTTGCCGTAAATACACCCATTACTTCAAACTGCCGTACAACCGCTGCACCGTAGAAGGTTTTGGATGCCCCGATGCGGGGAATAATTGCATCGAAGTCCTCCAAGGGATTGCCTTGGTAAATCACCGTCGGTTTGTGAGAAGTAATATTCATATAACAGCGCAGGTAATTAATCACCCGCATCTCATGTCCCCGTTCCTCCCCAGCTTCCTTGAGGCGTTGGGTGGAGTAAAGCGAAGCATCCTGGGACAAAATAGCAATTTTCATAGTTGTTTTGCCTGCTCTTTGCGTTTATTACTCCCAGTCTGACTGTGGAGAAATGACCTACTCGCATCCACCAAAAAGCGTCTACGCACTGCCTGACGACCCAGCAACATCCGGAAACCCATTACATCTCGATTAGTCAAGGTGAGTTCAATTGGGAAAGTATAGCCATTAAGTTCTACAGTGGTCTGAATAACAGGTCTAACTTGAGCCTGCCCCCCAGAATTGCGAACCTGTCGCTGGTCTAAAAGTTCGGCTTCAGCGATTACAGTTCGGTGACAATCTCGCTGATAGGGATGTATCTTGAATCGAATCATCCGTTTTCCATCACGCTTGAAGGTTTCGACATCAAAGGCATGTAAGGCAGATGAGCGTGCCCCGGTGTCAATTTTCGCCTTGATCTCTTTGATTCCAAGGTCAGGTAAGGCAAGCTGCTCCCGCCAACCAATTACCGGCAACTGTTCCTGCTGCTTCATAAGAAGGTTTTTGCATCGTTGAAGGTTACAAGGTTGAAGGTTTTCGTCGAGTTGAAGGTTGAAAGTTCAAACTAGTTTTATAACCTTGAACCGGCTAAAGAGCAACCTTATATCAATTCCCTTTGATATTGGATTAAAAACTGATTAACCTGAAACCCAAATTCAATCTGTTAACGTTTCCTTAACTAAGAGCGTGTTGGAAAAGCCCTGTTGTCATTCTGAGCGCAAGGAAGTGGAGTGTTAGCAAAGCGGGGCGTGATAGCGCACATAATCTCAGGCTTTTGCTGGGTTTTGAGATGCTTCACTTCGCGATCGCTCCGTAGGGCATGACATCTAGCTAACTTCTCAAACACGCTCTAAGCATGTCGGTGGAAATAAAAATTCTTGGTTTGAGTGATTGGGGATTAGGTATTAGGAACCCTTGAATCTTTCGCTAGTCCCTAGTCCCTAGGGTATGTTCTCTCGCCCGTTTCGATCCCCCCCAGCCCTTAAAAAGGGGGGAGAATTCAGTCAAAGTTCCCCCTTTTTAAGGGGGATTTAGGGGGATATAAATCTGACGGGGAAGGCGAGAAAACACGCCCTAGTCCCTAGTCCCCAGTCCCTAGCCCCCAAAAGGACAAGTTGTGTTTAATTACACCTAGCTCCTTACTAAATCCTCAAGATTCTGGCAACTGGTACTGTCCAACAATGCGCTTAGCGTACTCTGGAACATGTGCTTCTAACTGCTCTGGGTGATGACGCTTCACATATAAATAGTTGCGGGTGAAGTGGGAATCAATCGAAAAACGAGCATACTCTAGACCTTTGGGACCAATCTTTTCAATCACAACGCCCATCATCTTTGCCGCCCACATGGGCAGAGTGACACCTTTGTCATAGGCAGGAATGCTCTGTTGCACGGCATTGTGTCTGTCTCCCTTTGACATTACCGGCTGCGTTTCCAGCTGCTGTTGCACCAAATCTAGCATCTCCTGTCCGGTGTCATTGCGTACCACAATCCACTGCCAGCCGAAGGGCGCTCCCATGTAGCCGACGACTAAATCGGCTAAGGAGTTCACGTAGTCAAAACAGCTCATGCAAGAGGGGGCAAAAACATCTTTTAGCTGATTTGTCTTCAGTCCAAAGAAGGGAACGGTTTCAACTGAGCCATCCTCATGTTTGAAGTGAACCCGGAAGTCTTGCATAAACTCGTAATGCACGACAGTTTCTGGGGAACGGCTGGTTGTATCAAGGAATTTTTGCAATCCTGCACGAGTGACATTATCCACGCAGGGTGTTCCCAAAATATAGAGCTTTTCTAAACCCAGCTGTTTCTCAACGGCTCGTAAGGCTTGGATTTGGCAACCGACGCCAATTACCAGCAGCCGCTTCATGCCAGATTGTTCGATTTGCTCCAACACTGAAAGATTAGGCGAGAGGGTTGGCTTATTCACCCGCGCTGCCAGAATCTCTTCTGGAGTACGAGCAATGATTGGCATCGGCTGAAATCTGTCTTCTTTGGTGTTTTGGACACAGACGACACCTTCAACTATGCCGCGATTGAGCATTTCAATGGCAATAGTGCTGACAATCCCTGTCCACTGCGCCCCTTCAATTGGTTCTGTTTTCCGCGCCGCCATCATGTTCTGATTGACGCCAAAATACCAATCATCGGGATTATCCAAATTGCGGCTTCTTCCGTGGGCTTGTTCTTCTAGTTCCGCAATTTGTTGGTTTAAGAAAGCACAAGCTTCCTTGACATAGTGGACATAGTATGTATCACACAGTCCGCACTCGCTACACAATTCCTTAGCTGGGCGTCGGCTGCCTGGTTTTAAGGCTTTAGCTTTTTTATGGGTGGCAGAATCGGGAGTTACAGCAGTCATTGAAAACTCGTCTCTTAAAACTCAGGTCAATTTTCTCACGATATCTCAGAGGGGCGAGTGCCAGCTTAACGATGTGCGAACAAACGTTAAAAATGACTCAAATGATATCGCCAGGGAAAAAAAGAGTTGATGAATTGTTTGAGCTTATGAATACCGCGATCGCGAATTATGTCAATAATGTGGAGAGGGCTTCAGAGCATTGGGCAATTCGCGAACTCGAAAGCTGCTTACAACTAGGTATTAAAAGTTATTGACACCCTCTCAGCCTCAAGGTGTCAACCTCATCTGAATCGGGAATCGCGCTACCGCAACTATTTCACCTGTACACAAACAAAGCAATGGGACAACTGTTTGACCGTATTAGCCGAGCAGTCAAAGCTAATTTAAACAACTCTGAGTGCGAAGACTTAAGCGATAACACGGGAGAAGGTGCAGCATTTATTGCTGGAGGAGCGGAGGCAGGCGCATTGGTGAAGTCATAGCCCTAATTCGTATAGAAGCGACAAGTAGACCGAAGTACAAATATGAACATTTTCCAGTCAGTTACCAAGATAGTTCAAGATGCAGGTGGAGCGATTGGTAGTGCTGCTTCTCAAGCGGGACAAGCTGTTGTGGAAACTGCTGTAGGCATGAGTGAAACGATTGGCGGTG
>DATNQP010000104.1:0-8569 GCA_036703965.1 Leptolyngbyaceae cyanobacterium | reverse complement strand
GCTTCGGACAGAAGATTTAGTCGATTTCTTCCCTGGCTTAGTTGCCGCGACTGACGATCCAATTGCTGATATTGCTGCCTATGGACATTATTCAGTAACCAAACTGGCAGCAGAGCATGGGGTCAAAGTCATGCTGACGGGTATTGGAGGGGATGAGTTATTTTGGAGTTATTTCACTGAACAAGCACAGCTAACCCAGCAAAAACAACAATTTTTACAACATTCAACTGTACCAGAGTGGGCTTGGGCTAGCGTTGCACAGATGGCGAGTCATCCACTCTACCAAAGGGTGGCACTCAGCCGAAAAGTGCCTAAATCAATTCGTTCCCTGCTGAATCAAGGATTAGAGATGAGTCAATTGACTCTCCAGTATCCTCAACAAGCGATCTTTTATGATCGCTACTTGGAGTTTCAGGAGGCGCAACGTTATGGCAACAAACTATACACTCAGCAAGTAGCCGCAGCGATACCAGAGCGAAACCCTTATCATTTGTTTGAGTTCAATCTTCGCAATTGCCCAGATATTCCGATTCAAATCTGTCAACTGGTATTTGACACTTGGCTCGTATCTGAATGCCTTTCATTAGGCGATCGCGTTAGTATGGCGTCTTCAGTAGAAACTCGGCTACCCCTGCTAGATTACAAATTAGTGGAGCTGGTTATCGGTCTTCGTAAGCGACAACCCGATCACAATTTAGGGCATAAGTTCTGGTTCAAGTCAGCCCTCAAAGGCATTCTCTCGGATGAAATTCTCAATCGCCCCAAGCGGGGATTTCAACCCCCTACCCATGAATGGATGGAGGCAATTATCGGTAAATATATTGGTTGGCTGGATGCCGGATATTTAGTTCAGTTCAATATTATTGCGGCTGATTACTTGAGAAAGATGATCAATGATTTTGAACGGGATCGACAGCACACCTGGATGCTTTACACGTTGTTAAATTTAGAAACTTGGTACAGGAAAGTCGTTCTGGGTAATGGGTAATGGGTAATGGGTAATGGCTTTTGAACAATAAACTAAATACTCATCACCACGACAAACCTTTGTGCAGGGGGTCTCTAGGTAGGCACTCCGTCCCCCAGTGGGGGGTTTGGGGGGAGTCCCCCCAAGCCGGGTTTTTCCAGACCACGACTAATTTTCGCTTAAGTCAGTGACATTTGAATTCGGATTGCTATATGAACTCCGTTGTCCCGATTGCCCTTTTTGCCTACGCACGTCCCGACCACCTACAGCAAACGTTGGAACAATTGCGGGCTAATCAAGTACCACTGATTTACGCCTTCAGTGATAGTCCACGCACCCCGGATAAACAGCCTGCTGTTGCTGCCGTCCGACAAATTCTACGCACAGTTGATTGGTGTGAGGTTGTCTTATGCGAACGAGAGGAGAACTTGGGACTGGGAAAGTCAATTATGACCGGAGTAACCAGCGTTTTGAGCAAACACGAGGCAATTATTGTCTTTGAGGACGATTTGATCTGCGTTCCCGGAACCTACCACTACCTCTGTGCTGCTTTAGAGACTTACCGAGACAATTTCTCTGTCATGAGTGTCACGGGTTGGACTCACCCAAGCGTAACGCCAAGTAATGTGATTGAGCAGCCCTATTTTGATGGCAGGGCTGAGTGCTGGGTTTGGGGGACTTGGGCTAGAGTCTGGCAAGATATTGATAAGGACGCTAACACACTAATGCAGATGTGTGAAGCGCGAGGCATAGATGTGTACCGTTATGGGGCGGATTTGCCAGCAATGGCGGCGGTTGAGATAGAACAAAATATCTGGGCTGTGCGCTTTTTATATCTCCATCTCCTTCATCGGGGATTGTGTTTGCGACCACCTCATAGTATGGTCGAACACATCGGTTTTGACTCCCAGGCTACCAACGCCAGTGATGGAAGCCAATGGTCTAATCCCCCCCTCAAAGCCTGCCCACCATTACCTGAAGAATGGCCTGCTCCAATTGAACATTCAGAATGTGCCCATTTGTGGCAAATGGCTTGTGGCTCTAAGCCAGTTAATCCCGATCCCGTTAGTTGGTTAAGATACTTAGTCAGGATAGTGCGGAAAGCCTTTGGCATTTATAGCAGTCGCCAAGGCAATTAGGACTCTCGCCAAATACTGAAACCTTAACCCCTCAATATGCATCCCTTCTGCCTTCTGCCCTATGCCCTCTGCCTTTTGCTATAGCTACGCGATCGCTCTTGTAGATCATCGTCTGGAACAGTGAGATATTACGTTACCTATTTCGATAGCAATTACCTAAGTCGTGGTCTAGTAATGTATCGCTCATTACTGCGCTATGGAGGCGACTTTCAACTATGGATTATTTGTTTCGATGACCTAACCTATGAGCTTTTAAACAAGCTGAACTTAGAAAAAGTCACTCTTATCACTCTATCGCAGTTTGAAGACGAAGAACTGTTACGCATCAAGCCACAACGTAGTTCTAAAGAATACTGTTGGACTTGCACACCGTCCACAGCTTTGTATGTACTCAACACTGAACCTCATGTTGATGCCATCACCTACTTAGATGCAGATTTAATGTTCTTCTCCTCCCCAGAGCCAATCTTTGCCGAGGTGGGAAAGGCATCAATACTTCTGACAGAGCATCGCTACTTACCTGAATTCGATCAATCTGCAAACTGTGGTATTTACAACGTGCAATTCATGATGTTTCGCCGCAACACAGAAGGCTTGCAAGCACTGAATTGGTGGCGCGATCGCTGTATCGAATGGTGCTTTGCTAGATTTGAAGATAACAAGTTCGGAGATCAGAAATATCTTGATGACTGGCCGAAACGTTTTGCAGGCGTTCACATTCTGCAACATTTAGGGGCAGGATTAGCTCCCTGGAATGTAGACCAATACTCTCTAAAAAAACAAGGAAGCCAGGTCTATGTAGAAAATGATCAGTTAATCTTCTATCACTTCCATGCCCTGCACATACATCCTTTTAATATTGGATATGTCTACGGAACTTATACTATAAGAAACCGTAAGCTTCGCCAGTGGATTTATCAACCCTATTTAAAAGAAATTGGAGGGGTCTATAGAGAAATTAGGAAACTGAAGTCCAACTTTAAACTAGGTATTGCAGATTTTCCCAAGGTTCCCAAGCGTCCTGATAATTTGTACAAATTTTTTATGTCTATTTTTAATGACATTCAACAGGGTCGATATTGCTGATATGATTGAAGTTTATCAGGGCAAGAAAGTACTTGTCACGGGTGGGTTAGGCTTTATTGGTAGTAACCTGGCCCTTCAATTAGTGGAACTGGGAGCAAAGGTTACCCTAGTTGACTCGATGATTCCTGAGTATGGCGGCAACCTATTTAATATTGAACCAATAAAAGACCAAGTGGGCATCAATTTTTCTGATGTACGCGACTCCCACAGTATGGAATATTTGGTTAAGGGTCAAGATTACCTGTTCAGTCTGGCAGGTCAGGTTAGTCACATTGACAGCATGATTGACCCCTTAACTGACCTCGATATCAATACGCGCTCGCAAGTATTTATTCTGGAAGCCTGTCGCAAGTTCAACCCATCTGTGGGGATTGTCTTTGCTAGCACCCGTCAACTCTATGGCAAACCCCAGTACCTTCCTGTGGATGAACGTCATCCGCTTTATCCGACTGATGTCAATGGCATTAATAACATGGCTGGGGAGTGGTATCACACCCTCTATCACAATGTTTATGGCATGAATACTGTATCTCTACGCCTCACAAATACCTACGGTCCCCGACAATTGATCAAACATAATCGGCAGGGGTTTATCGGTGTCTTTGTGCGGCAAATTATCCAGGGTGAAAAAATTCGGATTTTTGGTGATGGTCAACAAATCCGAGATATGAACTATGTTGATGATGTGGTTGATGCCCTGCTCAGAGCTGGAGCAAAACAAGAGTGCTACGGGGAAGTTTTTAATTTGGGTGGGGCTGAACCCATTAACTTGCTTAACTTAGTAAAACTGCTGGTTGAATTAAATGGCAGTGGAGAGTTTGAATTAGTGCCTTTCCCCCCAGAGAAAAAGAATATCGATATCGGAGATTATTACGGAGACTACCGCAAGTTTTCTCAACTAACAGGTTGGCAACCGCAAACTTCGATCAGACAAGGGTTTACAAAAATGCTTGCTTACTATAAAGAGAACCTGGACAAGTACCTGGATAAGGCATGAAAATAGCTTTTGGAAATCTCAAACGCCAGTACGAACAGCTGCGCGATCGCATTGATGCAGCAACCCGTGAGGTTTATGAGAGTGGCTGGTTTATACTCGGTCAGCAGGTTCAAGGCTTTGAAGCTAACTTTGCTCAATATTGTGGCGGGAAATATGCTGTAGGAGTTGGCTCTGGCACAGAAGCGTTACACTTATCCCTCATCGCCTGTGGCATCCAATCAGGGGATGAAGTTATTACTGTGGCTAACACCTGCGTCCCCACACTCTCAGCGGTTTCCTTTGCTGGTGCGGTTCCAGTTTTTGTTGATATCGATGAGAAAACCTTTACAATAAACCCGGCGCTGATTGAAGAACGGATTACGCCCAAAACAAAAGCAATCCTACCGGTACACCTGTATGGTCAGTGTGCCGATATGGACCCGATTCTGGAAATCGCGCGTCAGTATGGGCTTGCCGTTGTAGAAGATTGTGCTCAGGCGCATGGTTCTCAGTACAAGGGGCGCATGGCTGGAACAATGGGTGATGTGGGTGCTTTCAGTTTTTACCCCAGCAAAAACCTGGGATCATTTGGTGATGGTGGCTTAGTGTTGACGAATGATGAAACAACCGCGCAAACCATCGTCAAGTTACGCAACTATGGGCAAGAAAAGCGGTATTATCACAGCATTAAAGGATTCAATAGCCGTCTGGATGAACTGCAAGCGGCTATTTTGAATGCTAAGTTGCCTTACCTCGACGCCTGGAACCTACGTCGTCGGGAGATAGGGATGCGCTACCATGAGGCTTTCTCGGCGGTGGGTATATGCTGTCCTCTGGAAGCACGCGATCGCTTCCATACCTATCATCTGTATGTGTTAAGGGTTCCACACCGGGAACGTTTTCAGAAATTGCTGGAGGAAAAAGCGATCGCCACGATCATTCACTATCCCATACCCGTGCATTTGCAAGAATCCTACGCAGAATGTCGCCTTCAGGGCAAGTACCTACCCCTGACTGAGCAGTTAGCTGGTGAAATTGTCAGCCTACCCCTTTATCCAGAGTTAACCGACCAAGAGGTTGATTACGTTATCAAAACTGTGTTAGATGCCTATGAACAGCTGGGTTAACGTCAAACCAATTATTCGAGATTTAACTCCTCCCCTGATCTGGCGTACTCTGAGCCAACTGCGCTCATTACGAGCTGGTAAAGAAGAAACTTATATTGAATGGGAATATGTTCCTGAAGGATGGCAGGCTCTAAAAACCAATCCCAATATCAAAGGCTGGAATGTTGAGTCAGTGTTAGAGGCGTACAAAGCTAACTGGCAAACCTTTCTCAAAAGCCTAGAGGGAACTTTGCCTTTTGGTATTTCTCCAGAATCTGGTTCTGAAACTCGCACGAATTTAATGTTTCACAACCTAATGATGACTTATGCCTATGTACTCTCATTATCCACTCGGCACAAGTCCTCTATTTCTATGTTGGACTGGGGAGGCGGAATTGGTCACTACTACCTACTGAGCCAGAAATTAGTGCCAGATTTAGAGATAGATTATCACTGCAAAGATGTCTCCCTATTGGCAGAATACGGGCGCAGTTTATTTCCTCAAGCACATTTCTATGCAGATGAGACGTGCTTAGAGCGAAAATATGACTTTGTTTTGGTCAGCGGTTCTTTTCAATATTCACAGGATTGGACTTCAGCGCTTAAGGGATTAGCACAAGCCACGGCGGGAGATCTATTTATTACACGCCTACCTATCGTTCATCAGGCTCCCTCCTTTGTAATAGTCCAGCGTCCCTACCACTATGGCTATAACACTGAGTATTTAGGCTGGTGTCTAAATCGAGGAGAGTTTCTTCAATATGCCCAGAAGGCAGGGCTGGAGTTGATTCGAGAATTTGTTGTGGAGACGCTGCCCCCCATCCACCGTGCTCCGGAGCAACCTGAACATTGGGGGTTTTTATTCCGTAAGGAGTGCTCCTGAGCGATGTCATTCTGAAAGGAGGATGAAATGCTTAATTCTTCAAAGAAGATTATAAAAAAATTTATGGGTCTCTTCGGTCTTGAGATTCGCCGGAAGGAACAAGTGATTCATCAAACTCCAAGAGCTTCTATGTATGGATGCCTTCAACAGGCATCTAAAAATGGACTCAATCCTGAGACAATTATTGATGTTGGTGCGGCTGACGGCACTCCCCCTCTATACGAAATTTTTCCGGAGGCCAATCATATTCTAATTGAGCCTCTAGAAGAATTTTCTCCTAATCTAAGTCAGCTAGTTACTCAGCTTAAGAAAGCTGAATATATTATCGCTGCCGCAACGAGTCAAACTGGAAGTATTCTCATTAATGTTCATCCCGATTTACTAGGGTCTTCAATTTATAAAGAAAAAGAAGATTCAGATGTCAATGGAGTTGAGCGAACTGTTCCAACCGTGACAATTGATGCTTTCTGCACCGAGAGAGGAACTAGAGGACCATATTTGATAAAAATTGACACACAAGGCTCAGAGCTGGATGTGCTGATGGGCGCAGAGAAAATTCTTCAAGATACAGAATTTATAATTTTGGAAGTTTCACTATTTGAATTTTTTAAAGGTGGTTCGCAGTTATATGAATGCATAAAATTTATGAAAGAGCGTGGTTTTGTCGCCTATGACTTATTTGACTTGCAGTATCGTTTACTAGATGGAGCTATGTCTCAGGTTGACATAGCCTTTGTTCAAGATAAAAGTCAATTTAGAAAATTTCAATTTTACGCCACTAGAGAACAGCGGGATCAGCAAAATGAACAGTTCAGCTTGATGAGAAAAAGAGCATAGAAAATTTTGAAAAATTTATAAATTTTTCGTTAGCAATTCATGGTAAAATACTGGCCTAAAATTTCGTTAGTAACTCCCTCTCTAAACCAAGCTCAATTTCTTGAAGCGACGATCCAGAGTATATTATCACAAAATTACCCAAATCTTGAATACATCATTATTGACGGGGGTTCAACAGACGGTAGCTTAGAGATTATAAAAAAATATGAAAGTAATCTACACTTTTGGTGCACTGAACCTGACGGGGGACAATATGATGCAATCAACAAAGGATTTGCTCATTCCACTGGTGAGATTAAAGCAT
Source organism: Leptolyngbyaceae cyanobacterium (assembly GCA_036703965.1). Lineage (GTDB taxonomy): Bacteria > Cyanobacteriota > Cyanobacteriia > Cyanobacteriales > Coleofasciculaceae > DATNQP01. The sequence continues at coordinate 1,271 of DATNQP010000104.1, read as the reverse complement.
GGCTCAACAGTGATGATATGCAGTATCCTTGGGCATTAAGAACAGTAGCTAGTATTATGTCTGAGCTTCCTCAAGTTGAGTGGTTGACAACTCTCAGCCCTGGTTTCTGGGATTGGCATGGCTTCTGTACAGGATTTGCCTCAATTCCGGGTTATTCAAGAGAGGCATTTTTAGATAGTTGTTACCTACCTGGAAGTAACAGACCTACAGGCTGGGTACAGCAAGAGTCTACTTTCTGGAGACACAGCCTTTGGGAAAAAGTGGGCAGCTCTATTTCCACAAAGTTCAACTTGGCTGGTGACTTTGATTTATGGACTCGCTTTTATTTACATACAGACTTGTATGGAACTTTCTCACCTCTAGGGGGGTTCCGTACACAAATAAATCAAAAGAGCTTTCAAAGGGAACAGTATTACCTTGAAGCCGAAAAATCGCTATCCGCTATGCAAGAGTCATTGAATTGGTCTCCTAAGTGGCCTCGTAGCGTCTCCTATAAATTAAAACTTCATAAAATTCCCAAAATCTCTAAAATTACAGAGGGAATATACAGTTATGTTGGTAAAAGAATAGTTAGAAGAAAAAGCAATTTACCCGATAGCTTCTGGGATATTGAGGATTATAGATTTTTTTTATGAGGGAAGAAAAATATACGCGATCGCCTGAACCAACAGTGCCGCGCGATCGGCTTACCAGCCTTGACTGCTAAGCCAGAGACTAAGTAATCAATTGAATTATACCCTTAACACTGAAATGCCAATTATTAGCAATGCTCTCACCCTAGAAGACTTGCCGCCACCCCCACTCGGTAAATCAGGATGGCCTTGGACAGAACAAAGTCAGCCGCTTCCTGATCGGATGCCTGATGGCTCGGAATGGCCGAGGATCAGCATAGTTACTCCTAACTACAATCAAGGTCAGTTTCTAGAGGAAACTATCCGATCAGTCCTGCTCCAAGGCTACCCCAATTTGGAATACATCATTATTGATGCTGGCAGCACCGATAATTCTGTGGAAATTATCAAAAAGTATGAGCCATATCTGGCTTATTGGGTAAGCGAACGCGATCGCGGACAGTCTCACGGCATCAACAAAGGTTTTGAAAGATGCACGGGAGACTATATAGCTTGGATGAATTCCAGTGACTGCTATATGCCTAATGCTTTGCGAGATACCATTACAGAAGTCAAAGAATGTCAACCCGACTTAATTTATGGATGTAGTTATATTGGTCATTCATTAAATGAAAAGCAAGTAATTGACGGGAAAGGCAC
>DATNQP010000103.1:0-13198 GCA_036703965.1 Leptolyngbyaceae cyanobacterium | reverse complement strand
ATGACTAATGACGAATGACTAATAACTACCATGCAGTTTGCCAAGCGTTTACAACCTCTCCAAGCCAATGTTTTTGCTGATATGGACCAGGCGAAGGCAAAAGCCAAAGCGTCTGGACAACAGATCATTGACTTATCCTTAGGGTCTTCTGACCTCCCGGCGGCAGAGCATGTCTTGGCGGCGGTGAGAGAGTCTTTGTCTGACAATAGTACTCACGGTTACTTGCTATTTCATGGCACTCAAGTTTTTCGTAAGGCAGCGGCAGACTGGTATACACAAAAATTTGGCATCCCAGTTGACCCAGAAACTGAGGTGCTTGCCCTAATTGGCTCTCAAGAAGGTACGGCTCATTTACCGCTAGCGGTACTGAATCCAGGAGATTTTGCCCTCCTGCAAGACCCTGGCTATCCTTCTCATGCGGGTGGGGTTTACCTGGCTGGGGGTCAGATCTACCCGATGCCTTTACTAGCAGAAAATCAATTCTTGCCGGTATTTGAAGACGTTCCGACGCCAGTGCTAAGCCAAGCACGAATGATGGTATTGAGTTATCCTCATAACCCTACTAGTGCGATCGCGCCCTTATCTTTTTTCAAGGAAGCCGTTGCGTTTTGCCGTCAGCATGACTTAGTTTTAGTTCACGATTTTCCCTATGCGGATTTGGTGTTTGAAGATACCGATGCTGCCCCTTCAATTTTGCAAGCTGACCCGGATAAAGAACTATCGATCGAGTTTTTTACTTTTTCCAAGTCCTACAACATGGGCGGTTTTCGGGTGGGTTACGCCATTGGCAATGCTCAGCTGATTCGGGCGTTGCGACAGGTGAAAGCCGTCGTTGATTTCAACCAGTACCAGGGAATTTTAAACGGTGCGATCGCCGCGTTGACTGGTCCTCAAACTGGCGTCAAGGCATCTGTAGACATTTTCCGACAGCGACGGGATGCGTTTATCAAAGCCTTGCATCGAATTGGCTGGTACGTTCCTACCCCAGCGGCAACGATGTATATATGGGCAAGGTTACCAGAACCTTGGACGAACGATTCTATAAAATTCTGTACTCAGTTGGTCGAAAAAACAGGAGTTGCGGCGTCTCCAGGGGCTGGTTTTGGCAAAGCGGGAGAAGGATATGTCCGGTTTGCCCTGGTTCATGAGCCAGAAATTTTGGAAGCGGCAGTGGAGCGAATTTCGTCATTTTTGCGCTTAGATCAATACGTACCCAGCTGACCATCAATGGATTGTATTCACTTAACAGGCATTCGTTGCTACGGTTATACCGGCTACCTGCAAGAGGAGCAAGTGCTGGGACAATGGTTTGAGGTTGACCTGACGTTGTGGCTGGATTTGGCACCCTCAGGAGAGAGTGACAATATTGCAGATACCCTTGATTACCGCAGTGCAATTGAAACAGTTCAGCAACTAGTGAAAACCTCAAAGTTTGCGCTGGTGGAAAAATTGGCAAATGCGATCGCTGATGCCATCCTGGAATTAGCTCAGGTGCAGCAAGTCCAGGTACGGTTAAGCAAACTTGCTGCCCCCATTCCAAATTTTGGCGGCAAAATTACGATTGACATCACCAGAACGCATCAAACTAGTTCTTAGAAAATTCCTTAGCATAAATTGGATAATGGAAAACCACAACTGGTCATTAGCCCTGAAGTAGACTTTATGCGACGGTAATGGCTAATGGCTAATGGGAAACCCTACTCCAATTACCAATTACCTATTACCAGTTGCCAGCTAATCCTGTGTATCACACCTAAAGTGAAATGCTATGACTTATCGAATTTTGAGCTTAGATGGCGGCGGTATTCGGGGACTCATTACCGCAGTAATGCTGGCAGAAGTCGAGAAACAGATTAACAAACCCTTAAATGAGCATTTCAACCTGATTGCCGGAACCTCCACGGGGTCAATTCTGGCAGCAGCAGTTGCCACTGGACGCAAAAGCCAGGAGATTATCAGACTCTATAAAGAGAAAGGAAAAAGGATTTTCCCCTACCAAAGCCGATTTTCGCCACAGCGGCTGGGACTGGTATTTCAATATGGTCTTTCTGCTCCTAAATACTCCGACGAAGGTCTAATCACTGTTCTGCAAGAGCAGTTTGGCGGCACAAGGCTGTCTGATATATATGAGTCACCCCAACTATTGATCGTCGCCTACGACACGATTGGTCGATTACCCATCGTTTTTAAAAGCTGGCGTCAAGAAGAAGATTATTTCAAGATTCCCTTATGGGAAGCGTGCGTTTGTTCAGCATCTGCCCCAACCTTTTTCCCCGCCCATCTGCTGCAAACTCCAAACAAGAGATACTCTTGTATCGATGGAGGTATTGGGGCGAATAACCCTGCTGCCTGTGCCGTTGCCGAAGCCATTAGACTCGATCATTCGATTCAGGAAATCTCTGTACTATCGATTGGGACAGGAGATGCAACCCGCCCAATTGCTTGGGAAGATGCACGGGGTTGGGGACTGGGTCAATGGGGATGGCAAGGACGCCTGATTGACGTGTTGTTTGATGCCTCTTCTGATATTCACGACTACATCACTAAACAGGTGCTGAGTAGTGCTGAAATTGAAAATCAAGGCTGTCGCCGTTACCTGCGCCTGCAACCCAAAACCATCAACGATCAGATGGATGATGCCACTCCAGAGAATATCGAGAACCTGGTTAGGTTGGCACAAAATTACATTGACGCAAACAAAGACGTGTTGAAAAACTTCATCCAAGATAACTGTTCTTGACCAAAGCAATGGGGAGAAGCGCTTCGGCAAGAAGACAAATGCTCTTAAAAGCCCGGTAAAATTGGGCAATGAACCCTCAACCCCGTAAGCATTTTGCTCAACATTGGCTGCGTAGCGAGAAGGCGCTAAACAAAATAGTCACAGCTGCCAACTTGCAACAGTGCGATCGCATCCTAGAAATTGGTCCTGGTACCGGCATTCTTACCCGCCGGTTATTGCCCGAAGTCCAGTCAGTGATTGCCGTTGAAATTGACCGCGACTTGTGCGAATTATTAGCGAAAAAGCTTGGTTCTACGGATAACTTCTTGCTTCTACAGGGCGACTTTCTCTCCCTCGACTTAGACACTCAGCTAGCTTCCTTCCCCGCCTTCCAAAAGCCAAACAAAGTCGTTGCCAATATCCCCTATAACATCACGGGTCCAATTCTAGAGAAGCTGCTGGGTACCATTGCTCAGCCAGCTGTACCAGCTTTTGATTTAATCGTGCTACTGGTACAAAAAGAAGTCGCAGAGCGGTTATACGCTAAACCCAGTTCTAGGTCATTCGGCGCTCTATCGGTGCGGGTGCAATATCTGGCAGAGTGTGAATTTATCTGCGATGTACCCTCCATTGCCTTTTCTCCTCCACCTAAAGTTGATTCTGCCGTCGTGCGGTTGCATCCCCGACAGATGGAACCCCCAGTCGATGACCCCAAGCGCTTAGAGACATTGCTGAAACTGGGCTTTTCCAGCAAGCGGAAAATGTTGCGAAATAATTTGAAATCAGTGGTAGAACGCGATCGCCTCACCCTCTTGCTGGAACAATTAGAGGTGAACCCTCAAGCTCGTGCAGAAGACCTAAGCGTGCAACAGTGGGTAGCTTTAAGTAATACCCTAGTCCCCAGTCCCTAGCCCCTAGCCCCTGAAAATGCGCTCCTACTCCCTCATTGCCCCAGCCAAAATCAATCTATATCTGGAAATCCTAGGCGATCGCGCCGATGGTTATCATGAGCTAGCGATGATTCTCCAAAGCATCGATTTAGCAGACCAAATAGACTTGCGTGCGCTTAGTACTGACACTATCCGCGTTCTGTGCGACCATCCCCAAGTACCGCAGAACCAAGGTAACCTCGCCTACCGGGCAGTAGAATTAATGGCAAAGCAGTTTCCCGACGTTTTTGCCCGCTTAGGTGGCGTTGAAATTACCATCAAAAAGCAGATTCCTGTAGCTGCTGGCTTGGCGGGTGGCTCAACCGACGCCGCCGCTGTGTTGGTAGGAGTGGATATGATGTGGCAACTGGGGCTAACCCAGCCAGAACTCCAAGAACTGGCAGCACAGCTTGGCTCAGATGTTCCATTTTGTCTGGCTGGTGGCACAGCGCTTGCCACAGGTCGAGGTGAGCAACTGTCTTCCCTACCTAATCTGGATTCTCTCTATGTAGTATTGGCAAAAGACCGCAACCTGATGATTTCAACCCCTTGGGCTTATCAAGCTTACCGTTGTGAGTTTGGTCATTCCTATGTGCGCGATGCCAAAAGCTTGGAATCCCGCGCTCAGCGAGTTCATGCTGGTCCAATGGTAAACGCAATCTTCAAGAAGGATGAGGCGCAGATTGCTCAACTGCTACACAATGATTTAGAGAAAGTGGTGCTACCAACAACCCCCCAAGTCGCACAACTACGGGAGGCGTTTCACAGCAGCGGTGCGTTAGGCACAATGATGTCAGGGTCGGGTCCAACCGTCTTTGCCCTCTGCGAGTCAGAAATTCACGCTCAAGAGATTCAGCAGAAAACGAGGGCAATGATTTCTGACCCAGATGTGGAATTCTGGATAACACGGTTCTTGAATCGGGGCATCCAAGTTGTCTCATCTGTTAGTTGATCAGTTACAGGTTGCAGGTTAGAAGAATGATTCAAACCTTCACTCTTTGACTTTCCACCTTCAACGCTTGAGACCTACCCGTTGGGAACCCTGCGCGGAACGCTAATGTCTACGGCGAACAACTTTCCACCCCTTCAACTTATGACTCCTCCGACTCCCATACCCAACCAAGACACCAAACCAACAGACATAACTCAGACGCTACCGAGTCCCTTGCGCTGCTTGAGTGGATCCTTGATTTCCGGTGGATTTGCGATCGCGCTCTACTTCCTCACCTCCTCCATTGCTCAAACCTTTAGCAGTAAGCCTTTAGCTTCCACCAATCCGACGGCGATTAATATTGCGATCGCGGTTCGTACTCTGGTTGTGGGTCTGAGTACACTGGCAACCACTCTCTTCAGTGTGATCGCTGTTGGTCTAGTTGCTTTAGCCATCCACGTCTGGATTCAGCAGCTGAAAAACCGCAAAGCTTCATCCTCGGATGCCCAGTAATCTCTGTAGCCAGTAATCTCTGTAGCCAGTAAAGTTATGGGTGTAGTTGCCAGGTGTTTCGATGCTTGTAGGAAGTGACCTTATAGAGAACATAGGTACAGTCAAGGATCATCTCGCCACATCAGACCTTGTACCCCTGTTTTTACAGGCTGACACCTATGCACTTTTAAAGCTATTTCCCGATGATTGCATCGACTGTGTAATAACATCTCCGCCTTACTGGGGACACAGGGCTTACGTCAATGGAGGGATTGGGCTTGAGGATAGATGGGATGACTACATTAATAACCTGCTTGCAATCTTCTGTGAAGTAAAGCGAATTCTTAAGCCCCGTGGCTCTTTTTGGCTAAATATTGGCGATGCTTATCACCATAAATCGCTGGTGGGTATACCGTGGCGAGTTGCGCTTGCAATGACTGATAAGCAAGGCTGGATTCTTCGCAATAGTGTCATTTGGAATAAGGTAAAAGGCGCTCCTGACAATGCAAAAGATAAACTCCGAAACGTGTATGAACCTTTTTTTCACTTTGTAAAGACAGACCGCTATTTTTACGATGTTGATGCAATTCGCTCAAAGCCAAGACAAGCTAAAGTTGTCAATGGTTCTGTAGTTTCTGCAACAGGTGTTTGTGGCATACGGTATCGCCGACAGATTGAGTTGTCCACAGCACTTAGTGATGCTGAACGCGCAAACGCTCTGAAGGCTCTTAATGAAGTATTAGAAGAAGTGCGCGTCGGTAAACTATCTGACTTTCGTATGATTATTCGCGGTCAGCAACGAACAACACATTCTGACTCAGCAAAGGTTTCTGGACGAGCGCGTGAACTCGCTGAACGTGGATTCTATTTTCTTAGATATCACCCAAAGGGTAGTAAACCCAGTGATGTCTGGGATATCTTGCCAGAAGACACTCAGAAACGAAAACTTCACTTTGCACCCTATCCTGAGGATCTCTGTAAAATCCCGATTCTTGCTACCTGCCCCCAATCCGGTGTTGTGCTAGACCCGTTTATGGGAACAGGCACAACAAGTTTAGTGGCATTTCAACTACAACGAAAATCGATTGGAATTGATATTTCAAGTGAGTACGTAACCATTGCTCGTGAAAGGTGTGGACTACTCTCATGACCAAAGTTGCTGAATTATACGGAAATCCTACAAACCAATCACTTTCTTGGTACGACATCGCCTCTAATCAAAACTGTCCTTTTCTATCTCGCAAATGCCTCAAAAATCGCAAAAGTGAGCCTGACCTTACTATTGGTTCATGCACAGTTTTTTATGGTAGAGAAGCCCGAAACATTATTATCTGCCCGTATCGACTTCTTGAGCGTAGTCAAATTTTTACAGACTGCATCCACTTATTGACGCTTCATGAACCTGGTAATGAACTTCGGATTGTTCCTGAAATTGCAGTGCCGGGGGGCAGCATAGATTATTGTCTCGCTTCTGTACGCTCAGGAAAAGTCATCGATTTCGTTGGCATTGAACTGCAAACCCTTGATACCACTGGCACAGTGTGGCCAGAACGACAACGTTTTCTCCAGCGTCATGGTGTCGCAGTGAAGGATACGGATGTCATATCAAAAAAAGGATTTGGCATGAACTGGAAGATGACGGCAAAGACAATCTTGATGCAACTCCACCACAAAATTCACACCTTTGAACACCTCAGCAAACACCTTGTATTGGTAGCTCAAGATTGCCTTATTGGCTATATGCAACGAGAATTTTCCTTTGAGCATATTCAAGATGCTCGCCTTGGAAATCCTATGCACTTTCACTCTTATGAGTTGCTTGCTGAAGCTTCAGGTTATCGTATTCAACTTATAGAGCGTTGGAGTACTGATGCAAATGGAATTGCACAGTGTCTTGGTCTACAAACCAGTCCAAGGGTAGAATTGGAGGCAATGTTGAGACAAATTGAAGAGAGGTTGTCCCAAAGCACCTTATTGTTTGTCGGGCAACCGTTACCTGTCTCTACACATGAAGATGTTGCTGATGACAGCTAAAGATTTCCAAGCGAGGGTTACTTGTAGGTTGCCAATTATCTAGGTTCAGATTTATCTGTTCCTAACCAGTTCTGCGTTTAAAAAGCAAACATGTCAGCTGAATTCGGTAGAAATCCATGACAGAAGCCACCTCACCAGCTACGTTAGTGATTCCTCAGCTGATTGTGGGATTGGGGAATCCAGAACCCAAGTACGATAAAACGCGGCACAACATTGGTTTTGACGCTGTTGATGCCCTGGCACGTCGAGCGCAGATTACTTGGAGTGAAAATCGCCGGTTCCAGGCATTATTTGGGGAGGGACAAGGAAGCAAGGGAGAGAAGCTGCGTTTGCTCAAGCCACTCACCTACATGAATCGTTCTGGACAGGCGATTCGTGCTGCTACGGACTGGTATAAGTTGCCCCCTGAGTCGGTGCTAATCATTTATGACGATATGGATTTACCACTAGGGCGTCTGCGGCTGCGACTTTCGGGTTCAGCGGGAGGGCATAATGGGATGAAGTCTGCGATCGCGCATCTCGGTACGCAAAATTTCCCGCGCCTGCGAATTGGCATCGGCAAATCTGGCACAGAGAAGGACACCATCTCTCATGTCCTGGGCAAATTTTCATCCCAGGAAACCCAATTAATCTCTGAAGTTCTCCAACTTGTGGTTGACGCCGTAGAACTCAGTCTCAAGCAAGGGGTTCAAAAGGCAATGAGTCTCTACAATAATCGGAGTGTAGAGATTAGTGATTAGTTGTTTGTTATTTCTTATTTGTTATTTGTTTCTTGTTCGCAACCTAGCTGTGTAGGAAATATAAACAACCAACAACTAACAACCAATAACTCACATAATCTGATTCAGGCAGGAAAGGTCAGCTGAGCCAAAGTGGACGCTAAACGCAACATTCAAGTTTTCCAGAGATGTGATTAACCAGGGTACGCCGTCTCTGGTTGAAGACTCGTAGTGATTAAACAAAATGGAAAATCGCTTTTCTAAGTAGGGCTTAACTTTACGGCACAGCAGCACAATCTTGAGCAACAACCCCGTGGTGAGGGTTGCGCCCAGGTTAGTGATTAGATCGACAAAGATAAAGTGGTTGGGTCGCTGAGGACTTTCCACCACTAAGAAGTTCAACAACTGGCTACAGGTTCGTACAATCAGAAATTCAGTGGGCTTCTGGAGATCGCTTTGAGTCAGGGTGTTTTTCAGATGATTGTACAGGCGCTCGTTAAACTGACGTTTCCCATAGGCTGGGTCAATCGAAGCCGTCAGGTACTCATACAAATCGTCTTTAAAATCTCTGTATGAAGATGTCTGGCTAGTATGGGTGAGGAAGCTCTGGGCGACATCTCGATAGGTGTTAGGACCTTGCACTTTGCCGACAAACTGCTTGAGGGCAGCCGCCAACTCGCGATCGCTCAACAGTGTGGGATTGTTCACCGGCTGGATAATTCTTTCCGGAGCTTCTGTAGACGGCTGGCGCATCGCTTGGACACGTCGCACCTGATAGGTTACGTACTGAGACAAATCAAACTCAAAGCGCCGCTGAACCCTTGCTTGAATTTGCCGGACAGTCTGCTGATGCTCATAACTGCTGTCTTCGCTTAGAAGGCAATGCTCATATAAGTAGGGATACCGCTGAATCAGGGTTCCCACTTGATTGGAACCATTGCAATTGCCTTCTGCTTCTGCTGTTTCACTCATCACCCGCGACAAGCGTTGAAGCGTGAGATATTGCTCTGTCTCTGTGAAAAGCTGTACCAGCTGCCGCAGACGCCTTGCCCCGCGAGACTGAACCTTTGCTGGATCGGGTGGATTCTCGAACAGTGCCACCAACTGGGGAATTGCCCATTGCAGTTGAGGTTGCATCTGCCAGCGATTGATTACAATGTGGCAGCATCGGTTGAGTACGAACTTGAATTCTTGCTCAGCTCGCTTGTCCATTGCCACCTTCTCCAGAGCCAACCAGACTTCTGGCTCTAGATATCTCACCCCATCCAGGAAGAGGCGTTGAAAGCGTTCAATCAGTTGCGTCGGCGACTCCAGCTGTACACAATACAGCAGATGATCGTACAGCTGCTGCTCTTCTAAGCTAGATTGACGAATGTCCGAGTCTGTCCAGGTAGTCACTTTGGTGAGCCCTCCTACGTCAAGCGCTAGGGCCGGTTAATAGCGGTTTGAGTGAGAATATTTCAATTTAAATTTGATATTTATCTTAATCGTGGCTCCCGAAAATCTCAGATGCACCATATTTTAAGTACCCTACTAATAGGGCTATATTCAATGCCTTCCAAAGTTTCCAGACATACCACTCCATTACAAGCATATCTTGATTAGGTCTTTATCGAGAGCCTCCCTATGCGGCAAAATTGTAAAGATTCAGTGAAGTATAAGGTATTACCTTCCCCAGAAGATGTATCACAAAAGCTTACTCCAGCAAAGCATAATTTTGTCACTTTTGGGTAGTTAGACGTATGCCTTGTCAGCTTTCTATAACTCAACTCGTAGACATCCTCGACGCAACGCCAGTGAATCTGTCGGATAAAGCGGCTTCGGCGCTCTTAGGCGGCATTATGACCGATACCCGCAGCCTCAAACCCGGTCATCTCTTTTTGGCACTGCGCGGGGAAAAGTTTGATGGGCATGACTTTGCAGGAGTTGCTGTCGAGCAAGGGGCGATCGCGGCAATTACTGACCGTCGCACAGGCACCCAGCTCAATGGTGTTCCGCAACTGCAAGTAGAAGACACCTTACAGGCATACCAGCAAATTGCTAGATGGTGGCGTGACCAGTTCGATATTCCCGTAATTGCCGTAACTGGCTCTGTGGGCAAAACGACGACAAAAGAGTTAATCGCGGCAGTTTTGTCAACCAAAGGGAACGTCCTCAAAACTCAGGCGAATTACAACAATGAAATCGGGGTACCTAAAACATTGCTGGAATTGGGGCCAGAGCATGACTATGCCGTGATTGAAATGGCGATGCGCGGTCAGGGGCAGATCGCGCTATTGGCTCAGATGGCGCGTCCGACAGTTGGCATGATTACAAACGTAGGTACAGCTCATATTGGTCTTTTGGGTACCGAGCAAGCGATCGCAAACGCTAAGTGTGAGTTATTAGCCGAAATGCCCACCACCAGTGTTGCTGTGCTCAATCACGACAACCAACGATTAATCAAAACAGCTGCAACAGTTTGGCAGGGGCAGACTTTGACCTATGGGTTAGAGGGGGGTGATTTACAGGGGAAGCTGCTTGACCCCCAAACCTTGGCGGTTGAGGGAATGCAGCTACCTCTCCCCCTTACGGGTCACCACAACGCCCTGAACTATCTGGCAGCGCTTGCGGTAGCAAAAGTCCTTCAGATTGACTGGACACCTCTTAAAGAAGGGCTATCAGTTCAGCTTCCATCTGGGCGATCGCATCGCCACGAGCTACCTAACGATATCGTGATTCTCGATGAAACCTACAACGCTGGACTTGAATCAATGATAGCGGCGCTAGATCTGTTGGCTCAAACACCTGGAAAGCGGCATATTGCCGTGCTAGGGGCGATGAAGGAATTAGGTGAGCGATCGCCCGAATTTCATCGGCAAGTTGGAAATACAGCACAGCAACTCAATCTCGATGCCTTGCTGATTGCGATAGATGACCCAGAAGCGGAAGCGATCGCGAATGGTGCTGGTTCTTTACTAGCTGAGTGCTTTTCGAGTCAGGACGCGTTGGTTAAGCGTCTGAAAGAATTGGTGCAACCAGGCGATCGCTTACTGTTCAAAGCCTCGCGCTCTGTTGGTCTAGATCGGGTTGTGAATCAATTTCGTGCAGAAATCTCTGAGTGAAGCATACACCTCCTGCCCTGAGGCACGATAATATCGTGCCTCTACAAAACCCTACTTATACCAATTTCCTCAATGCTTGCTACAGATACTTTCTTGCTCCCCCCTTGACAAGGGGGGTTGGGGGGCGTCGAAGTGTAGCGTCTGAAAAGGAAATTGGTATTACACTTCAATTAAATGAATTCTAGTTGAGAAGCATCTCTCAGATCATTGGGCCTTCTATAATCCCTAGCCGCAAATTCTATTTGTAATATCAAGCGATCGTTACTACCGGGAGGGTTCGCTTTGTGGCAGCAAAGCGTATCTTCCACAAAGCCCAAACCGGCTTTCCCACAAATCGGTACTATATTTTCATAGCCATAATAATCCCTAATCTTTTGCTCTGAGAGTCCTCTCCTTAGAAACAGATGTGAAAGCTTCTTTTTGATATGACTCCCCCTTACACAGACATGCGGACTACAACACAAATCTACATCTGTTAAATAAAAAGAAAATATCAGACAACGAGAGTTCTCTAAATCATAGTTGAATACCTGAGCGGCTCGACGTCGATCAAAGAGGCTTGACTCTACTGCGAAACTCCACCAAAGCTGATTTCCCTGGTGTACGGGTTCAGCTTTCAGATACTTGGTCGCAATTTCTAATAATATCGAATCAGCTTCAAGATTTTTAATTGCTGGACACTGTACAGCTGTGTTGTAATAACTTCCAACAGCAAAGTTGCTTCCATGCTTGGCTTGTGCTTGTTTTTTATCGGAATAATAGAATCCCAAGTTGGTCTTTCTATTCCCATAACAAGGCATGTGCATAGCAAAGTTGCGGATTTCCTGGACAACATCTTGATTCAGATTAATCCCTAAAGAAAATCCGTCCTTCTTTAAACTTATAAGGGTTTCATCTATATTGACATTCTCAAGCATAGAATGACTTTTAATAGATGGTTGCTCTACTTCATAATTACTTCGCGAAAAGGAGCGAGTAATAAATTTACCAGTTCTAGATTTACAAAGTTCAGGCATGGAAATTAATGAGGATTTGGAGCGAAATCCTTAGGCATTCAAACAGTAGTGTCTGAATTATTGAGAGAAAATAAATGCTTCGCGCTGTTATCTATTATTTTCTTTTCAGAAGAATTAGATAACTGCGTTTAGTTCATTAGGAGTGCGTAGATGTCTAAGTATTCTTCATCAATAGCTATGTTAATCAATAACTAGAAATTTCGATAGAATACATAGAATATTTTTACTCAGTCTTCATAATCCGCAGGGAATTTTGAGAGGCTTATCAAGCCCCCATAATTTATCTTAAGAAGTATATTTGTAAGGACTTTACTCTCTAAAGGAAGCAATATAGGCTAGCTCCTTTAAAGCGGCTTGCTTAAGGAAAATCTCCAGCTAGAACGCCGGTTCACTAATAGTCAGTAGGGCATTTTTACTCTGGAGGGGCGAAGCAAACGGAGCAGAAAAACTAGAGTTTGAGCGAGAAATTGTCGCCCGAATCAGGTTTCAATTGGTCAAGGCCTGCCACTGATACGTACAAGCGTTTCCTTCACAAGAGTGCTAGTCGTCTGCGTTTAGGTGGTTGTCCTCGTCCACCATATGCAGGCACTTTCACAACGGGACGAGTACACCACACCTGTGGAAAGTGGTAGCACATCTGCCAGATACCACTTTCCCCAGTGCGTCAATGGCATCGAGAAACCGGGGGTATTTGCCATAGTCTTCATCTCAACTTACCCACTATCCCTTCAGCTGTGGCGATTGCCGAAGTGCCTTTAGCATCTCTCGTGCCAAGTTCCTTTACAAGCTTTGCACCTTACCAAGCTAGAGTACTTTTTACTTTCTGTAGCTGACATATTTTTTGACAATCCCTTGCGGGAAAAGCTTACGTGCTTCGTTGCGCAAAATCATATCAGCCCGCAAAACTAAATCCCTTACCTTCTGCTCTGGGCGACCTCGGAATGAGGAAACATGAAAATAATCCTTTGCTTCTACAGGCTTAGGAGAGAAATAATAGTTTGAGACACAACATCTCTGACCATTTGCAAGAACAGGACTTACAGAATGAAGTGAGGTCTTATTGGTGACCATGACTACAAGCCTATTGAATTTACTCCAGATAGTCCTCTGTTCTTTCTTGAGTCCATGATCCCAAAGCTCAAGATTTCCCCCATACGCCTGTTCCCAGTTAGGGGTCACGTAATATAGCACGTTGAGAACCCGATAATTCTGCCGATCTTTGTCGTGGGAGTTATCGAGGTGGGGATTCAGAAA